>DASPIL010000095.1 GCA_035629175.1 Verrucomicrobiia bacterium
TTGGTTTCATCGCCGAGCGCCTGAAATGAATCCGCCAGTACGCAGGCTTCAGCCTTATTCTTTGAGGTTTCCATGCCACCGAGCCTATGCAGCACCCTCGGACATCCGCGGTCCAAGCGTTTGCTAAATATATAAGCCCGATGTGTGTCCCCTTTTCAGCGCCGCAAAAACTTCGCGACCGCCTCCGTGCGCGTGCGCACCTGGAGCTTTTCGTAAATGCGCCGGATGTAGGTGTGAACCGTCTCGTAACTGATGCCCAGCTTCTCCGCGATCTCCTTGTACAGAAAACCCTGCGCCAAACAGTCCAGCACCTCCTGCTCGCGGGGCGAAAGATTCTCGGTCGCTGACGCGGATGCCGCGCTCTGCTGAAACGACAACACCACCTTGCGCGCAATGTGCGTTGTCATCGGCGAGCCGCCGCGATGCACCTCGCGGATGGCGTCGAGCAACTGCGCCTGCGGTGTGCGCTTCAGCATGTAACCCGTCGCGCCCGCGGCCAGCGCGTTGAATATGTTTTCAGTGTCCTCGTAAACCGTCAGCATCATCACCTGCACGGTCGGGAGCAGCTGCTTCAACTGGCGCACGCACTCAACGCCGTTCATGCCGGGAAGGTTGATATCCATCAAGACCACCTCGGGCTTGACCTGCGACAGGCCCTTGAGCGCGTCCTCTGCATTGGGATAATGGCTGACGCACTTGAACCCCTCCGCACGGTCGAGCACGCGCGCGAGCGTCGTGCGGAAACGATCGCTGTCCTCGACAATGGAAACTGTGATTGGCATGTGGTTATCGTGCTTTCTTGATTGGAGCGCTCAGCCGCACCCGTGTGCCCTTTGTTGCCGCGGGGTCGATCGAAAAACTGCCGCCAATATCCTCCAGCCGCTTTCGCATGTTGCGCAAGCCGTTTCTTCCCGTTTTCTGGTTCATGCCCGCGGGGCCCTTGCCGTCGTCCTCAATCTCAAGCGTGAAACGGCCGGGTTCCAGGTGCAGACGCAACCAGGCGGCGGATGCAGCCGCGTGCTTGATGACATTATTCACCGCCTCCTTCGCGGCGAGGAACACGTTGTGGCGCACTTCGGGCTCGAGCGTCAGCTTCGGCAATTCAGCTGGAACCTCGATGCGATAACGCAATCCAGCGAGCTCAAAATATTCCTGCGCATACTTGCAGAGATAATTCACGAGGCCATCCAACGTGTCGTTCGATGGATTCACCGCCCACACGATTTCATCCAACGCCTTTGTGGTTTCTCGTGCGGTGTCAGTGATCTGCCTCGCGTGGCCTTCCACCTCTTCTGGAAGTTCCTTGTCCGCCTCGGCCAGTTCACCGAGCAGCGCGACCTGTGTGAGGTTCGCGCCCAGCTGATCGTGCAGGTCTCGTGCAATCCGAGCGCGTTCCTTCTCCAATTCCTCCTGGCGTTTCAACTCCGCCAGTTCGCGCTGCAATCGCTGGGTCGAAAGATAATGGACCGTTCCCACAATCAGTCCGAGCGTCACCACCGTGACAAGGGCGAGGAACCATGCCGTCCGCCAGAAAGGCGGTTCCACGCGAACCAGCTGAATGGCGGGATTGGGATTCCAAACTCCATCTTCGTTCGCCGCAGTGACAAGGAATCGATACTCCCGCGGCGCAAGGCGCGTGTAACGCACGCTGCGCGTGGTGTCGGCATCGATCCAATCGTCTTCATGGCCCTCCAGCCGATACCTGAAACGCGACTGTTCCGCAGCGCCAAGGTTCAGGCTGGTGAAGTGAAACTCGAGGCTCTCGCGCCCGGGCGGTATCACGAGCACCTTGGGTGCGATCGCGCGCAGGCGATTCGTGATCTGCTCGATGCCCGCAACGAGAATCGATTCAATAATGACAGGCGGGTGAAAGGGATTCTGCCGCAATCGGTCCGGCTGCACCGAAACCAGGCCGCGTGTTGTTGGAAACCAAAGCGTCCCGTCAGCGGTTCGCGCAGCGGAGGGTTGCGATCCTTGCGTGCATTCGCGCGAAGGCAGGCCGTCGGCTTCAATGTAGGTTCGGCACAACACGCGAGCAGCGCGACCTTCCGCAAACGCATCAAGGCTTTCGCGTGTCACCCGCATGAGGCCCGCGTTGGAACCAATCCAGAGATTCTTTTCCGCGTCCTCGATGACATACCCGATGCTGTTGCCGCTCAGGCCCGAAGCAATTGTGTGATAGATCCATTTACCGCGATGCAACCGTGCCACTCCACTGCCGCGCGTCCCGACCCAGAGTTCGCCCGTTGAGTCGACGTAGAGGCACGAAAGATCATCACTGGGCAAGCCATCAGCTTTTCGAAACGTGGTGAAACGATTCGTCTCGAACATGCTGAGACCATTGCGGGTTGCGATCCACAAATGTCCCTCATGATCCTCGCGGATGGCACGCACTTCATCGCCCGCGAGGCCATCCTGCTGGGTGAATTTGCGAACGCTGGATTCCTGCACCCTCACGAGTCCATTCTGCAGGCCCACCCACATCACGCCCTTGGAATCCTGGAACAGCACGGAGACATTTTCGGTTGCGAGCTCATTATGCCCGAGCGGAATAAACCCCTCCCCTGCCCGCTCGAACAATCGCAGCGGCAACTCCCGCGGATCGCCGTTGTAGCGCAGTCCCGCCAGCAGGCGCTGGCCCGCATCCACGAAGACCGATTTGACGTCGCAGTTCTGCGCGATTCGCGGTTCCTGGATAATCCTCAGGGAACGATTCGTTCCGTCGCGAAAATAATCGACCCGGCTCTCTCCATTGTAGCCGACCCAGATCCCGCCCGCTGCATCTTCGGCAACACTTTGAACCACGCGCCCTTCCGAATCTGCAAGGATGCCGAACGTCCTGCGCTTGACGCGGTGCAACCCGCCGCCGTTGGTACCAATCCAAAGATTGCCTTCGCGATCAATGGTCACCGAAAGCACGGAGGCATGCTGCAACTCGTCGCGAATGTGGACGAACTGGCGGCTTGGCTGAAGCCAGTACACCCCATCGCCATACGTCCCCACGATCAAGTTGCCGTCCGCGTCTTCGCAAGCTGTGAGCACGGGGGTGTCGCCCCACGGATAACGGCCGAAGTCGCGTTCACGCTGGTCGCCGTTCCACTTCTGGATGCGGCCGTCGGCCAGGCGCCAATACCCTCCCTTGCGGCTCGCCAGCAGCAGATCCAGGCGGCCGCTGAGAGGAATTTCGCGTTCGTCCTGCAGCCGCACGAGTTTTGCATCCGTGCCCAGCCAGATGTCGCCCGACGCCTCCGCAACTATGGATTTCCAGGATCCGAAGAACCCGTTCAAGCCTCCGTTCTCGTGCCGCACCAGCAACTGCGCTGTCAGAATCCAAACGACGCCTTTCGAATCTTCGACAATCCTGCATTGCCCGCCGCTTTCCTGGCCCAGGGAAAAGTTCTGCACAGCGCCGTTCGTTTCGATGACTGCAACGCTGCCGTTCTCCATCACCGCCCAGAGCCGTCGCCGTGTGTCTTCGAAAACATTTAATACGCGGCTGTTGTTCAGACCAGGGGTGTTCGATTCATCGAACAGCGTGAACTTCAAGCCATCAAAGCGGACCAACCCAAGCGTCCCCAGCCAAAGATAGCCGTCGTGCGTCACGGTCACTGCGAAGACAGAACTTTGCGGGAGCCCATCCCCAATCCCCCAGGCATCGACGACGAATGGGGATCCCGGAAGAACCGTGGTTACCGCAGCGGGAGTGCGGCCGGAAAACAGGATCGCCAGGAGCATCCAAATTACAACAAGCGATCGTCGCAGCGGCATGCGGCCGATTGTCAGGAAGAAGCGGTATGCAGTAAAGCCGAACTCCAGCCGGGTCTGCGACCCGGAGCGCCGACTTGCAGCCGGCTTTCGATCATCGAAGAACTGATCGCGTCCACAGTGACAGTTGTGTGGGTTCCGCATAAGAGAGCCACGGGTGCAACGCAGCGCCGCAAGCACACTTGGAAGCGCTAAGCCAACGACTGCAAGCCGGCGCTCCGCCGCGGTCGGAATACAATCGCCACAAGCAACGCGAATCCCAGCACACACACGACGGCCGCGCCTGTCGGCAGATCCAGTCGAAACGACGCGTACAAGCCAGCCATGCTCGCGAGAGTCGCCACGCCCCACCCGACAAGCAGCCGCGCTGCAAGCGAGTTTGCGAGATACGTTCCGCACGCAGCGGGAACGATCAGGTACGAGAAGACCAGCAGCACTCCGCCGATCTGCACGAAGCTGGTGACAATCAATCCAAACAGCGCATAAAACAGAAAATCCCAAAGGCGAAAGGACAGCCCTTTATCCACGCGGTCATGAGTGAACGATAGCGCTATGAACTTTCGGCGAAAGATGAAGTGCACCGCCGCGATGGCTGCATACAACACGGCAGTTTTCCCGATTTGTCCGGGCGTCACCGTCAGGAGATCGCCCACAAGCGTGCGCTGCAGTTCCTCCTTGCCGTGCGGGCTTTTGCTCAGCAACAGGATCCCCGCGGCCGCGGCAACCACGTAGATGATTCCAATCAAAGCCTCCTGCGGCACGCGCGCCTGCTTGCTCGCACGGGTGAACGTGAACAACAGCGCGCCCGCAAGCGTGAAGCCAACGGACCAGATGTAGTTGTGTGGATCGTCCGCTTCATGCCCAAGGTACAAACACAAACATGTGCCCAGCGTCGCCACCTGGGCCAGTGCAAGGTCCACGAAGATCACTTCGCGCCGGATGATGTGCAGCCCGTAGTAGACCAGGATCCCTGGCAGCACGAGACACGCAATCATCGGCCACTTCATGACCGATAGGATTTCTGTCATGGCTTTGCTGCTCCGTTCAGCGCGTCCGCCACGGCGTTCACGAGATAATCCATCATGGCGATATAGCCGCCCTCGGTTCCTTTCACCCCTCCCGGGTATTGCGTGACGTTCACCACGGTGGCGCCTGTTCCGCGCGCGACTGTGTCGGCGGTTTTTCGATTCAGATAGGGATCGACAAGGATCACGCGAGCGCGCTCCGCCTTCATCTGCGTCATCACCTTTGCAAGATGTGCCGGCGAAGGCGGGATGCCGGGCTTCGGCTCAAGAAAGATTTCGGTCTTCAAATCGAAACGGCGCGCGAAGTAGAGCCAGGAATTATGGTAGGCCACCAGATGCTGTCCTTTGAACGGAAGCAGCTTCGTTTTCCAGGCAGTGAGTTTCGCCTCCACATCGCTCACAAATCTCTTCGCCTGCTCCTCATAGAACGCGCGGTTCGCCGCGTCCATCGTTCCGAACGCGTCTGCCAGATGATGCGCCACGATGCGGGCGTTCTCGGGATCAACGAGATAGTGCGGGTTGCCCGCAGCATGGATGTCACCACCCGATCGATCCAATTGCGCCGGGATCTCCAGCATCTGCACGCCTTCGCAACAGCGCACATCGCCCTTCGCCGCCGATACAATCTTCGCATTCCGCGCCTGCTGCAGCAGCCTGGGCAGCCAGCCTGACTCCAGCTCAGCGCCGCCATGGATCAACGCGTCAGCCTTGTTCAGCTTCACGATGAAGCTCGGTTTTGCATCGACGAAGTGGGGATCCTCCGTCGGCCGCGCCATGGTGGTGAGCTCAATTTTATCGCCGCCAATTTCCCGTGCGATCGATGCGAGGTCGGGCGTCGTTGCAACCACGTTCAACTTCGCCTGTATGACGAAGGGAAGAACGACGCACCAAAGGGTAATCAATGTTTTCATGGGCACGTTTTAGAATGGATGCGCACCATGCGCACCCAACAGGAATTCGAATTGCAGCCAGAGTGAATGATCCACGCCGATGTTCCGCCGATCGTCATAATTATACTGCAGCCGGAGCTTCGAAAACTCGGTCGGGTACCACGTGAGGTTTGGCGAGAGCCGCCATCGCTGGTCGCGCATCGGGTCCCGTCCAAGTGGCGCTCCATTGAAGCTCAATCCCGCCTGCTCGTAATCGCCGCGTTCGCCCGTGACATAATCCCACCGCACTCCACCGACCCAACCCTTCCGGAAACCATACAACACCTGCGAATAAAAGCCCCAATCGGTCACTGATTCGCGCCTTAGGCTTGCTGGCAGTCCACCCGGGTTGGTGACCTCGCCTTCGTCCGCTGCGTCGTTTTCATTCTCGTCCCAGTTAAACGCACCCAGTTCATAGCGCCGAACCATCGCTTCCGCCTGGAATGAAACAAACGGAAAGCCAGCCTGCGCACGCGCCGGCTTCCACTTCCAATACACATCAGCGCCGCCGATCGCAGTTCGAGTGTCGCCTCCTGCGCCGCTCGAATTCGGACCGAAGGCGCCGGACAAACCAAACAGGAGCGTCTGGGCTTCGGATAGGTCAAACGACAGCGCGTATCTGGGCGTGAACAGCAAATCGTCTATCGCCTTCACCCCACGATCGTTGTCCGGGTGGCGGAATCCCAACGGCAGAGCCTCGTGTTCATCGTCTCCATGGCTGTGTCCGCTGCTGCGAAATGACGCTGCGGTTTCGCCATGGCTATTTTGGATTCCCAAGGACAGTTCCGAGTAGAATGGCGTGGGGGCCAGCCACGAGATCCGCGCGCCGGGGTTGCGCAAGCCGTCAGCTCCGAGGAATCGAGCGCTTGCGAGTGGCGAATCCACGAAAGCCCACGAATGCGGATGCTGCGTATTGTGGCGGCCGAACTCGCTCAACAGCTGCCCCGCCCGAACCTGCAGGTTGCCCGGAAGCGAAACCGTTTCCAGCCACGCCTCCTCCAACTCCACGAACGACTCGCCTTCTGCATCGATGGAAAACAGAATGCTGGCATTGCCGCCGAAATAAGGATCGACCGCGCCTTGCAGATTCAATTCAACGCCTTGGACGGTGAAACCGCGTTGCGCGGGATCGTGTCCTCCAAGTTGCGTTCCACCCTGGATGTCTTCAGCCGTCGAGGTGCCTGCAGCGAATGTGGCGATCAGGCTGAGGTCCACGAATGATTTGCCGCCGTTTCCGATGCGGACGGGATCGGCGGCGTTCCATGCTGGTTCTGCTTCGGACAACGATGAGGCCGCGACACTTGCCGCACTCGCTGAAGCTTGATTCGTCAGCGAATTCAGCCGTTGCGAAAGGGCTTCAATCTGTTCGCGCTGTTCACGCTGCACGCGTTCGAAGTTCTCCTGCATCTGCTGCAACTGCCGCTTGAGAAGCTCCACTTCACTCTCCTGCGCAACGGCAGCCGCGGCCAGGCTGACGCACGCCACAAACAAAAATCGTTTCATAAAATCTCCGGTCTAAAAGGTTGATTCCAACACAACCCAACGCCCTTGAGTGGCATTGAGCTGATAACAGGTGGGGAAATCAACCGACGGGAGGTCCGCGCGTTGGAGCGAGAGAAGGATCGAAAACCGTGCTGGGCGCGCATGACGGCTCAAGTTGAGCCATCACTGTCCCATGTGCGGCATCCAGAACGAAGGCTGTATCGGGAGCGGCAAATCCGCCCTGGGCCAGCAAAGTCACCACGCATTCATGGCCGTGGGTGGCAGCGTCCATATGGACTGCCTGATGCAGGCTTTCGCAAGCGGCAAGAACGTGGACCGCCGCAAACAGCGCGAGGCAAAACACTGCGCAAAGGCGTCGAGAATCTCGCACCCATGCCAACAGCAGTTGCGGCTTGATCGTCATTGCGGCCTATATGTCGGATTCAAACACGTCAGGATCAAGCAGAATTCAGACCCGCAGACGGCACGCGGCGTTCACGCCGCTTCAGCGCTCTCAATCCCAACTCGGCGGCAATTGCTCAACGCGGTCGCAACGTTCCGCGCCCAGGCGGCCTGAAGGCACGCGCTCCGTTGCAGAGGGGTACGTGTCAGCGTCCGCAACACTGCTTGTACTTCTTGCCGCTGCCGCAGGGGCAAGGATCGTTGCGGCCCACCTTCGGGCCCGTCCTCACGGGCGTGGCCCTGGCTTTCTCCACGGCATCCACGGCTTCGCTGACGACATCGCTTGCGTTGTTTGGCTTCGCTGCTCCCGGCGCCTGCTGGGTGTCAGTACCCGTGGCTGGACCGCCGAACGCGCTTGTGGATTGATGGCTGGTTTTCTGCGGGATGTTGCGCAGGAAATTCTCGAAAGCCATGAGGCTCGATGCACTGCGGAAGATGTTGTGGCAAACCTCGGTTTTGATGTTGACCATCAACTCATCGAAAATCCGGAATGCTTCCGCCTTGTACTCGATCAGCGGATCCCGCTGCCCATGCGCGCGCAATCCAATGCTGTAACGCAGGCTGTCCATTTCATACAAGTGCTCCTGCCACAGCCGGTCAATCGCGCTCAGGATCGTGTAACGCTCAATCTCCTTGAGCGCAGCGGGATTCTCGCTTTGAACCTTCAGGTCGTACAGGTCGCGCACCTTGTCCGAAATGAAAGTCACCGCCGCGAACTGCGCATGCGTGAGCCCGTCAAACAACGAACCGGGAACAGGAGGCTCATTGCCGGACTGCGCGGCCTTGACGATTTCCTCCTCAGGAATCCCGAGCGGAAAGTTCAGGTTGACCCAGTCCGCCAACCCGCGAACGTTCCACTCGTTGTTGTCGAACTCGCCCTTGGTGAACGATTCGACCTTCTGCACGACCACTTCCTCCATGATGTCCATCAGGCGGTCGCGAACGTCGTTGGCTCGGATGATCTCGTTGCGGAAGCCGTAAATGACTTCGCGCTGCTTGTTCATCACGTCGTCGTATTCGAGCGTGCGTTTGCGGATCTGGAAGTTGTGCCCCTCGACCCGCTTCTGCGCCTGCTGGATCGAGCGATTCAACAGCGGATGCTCCAGCTCCTGGCCTTCCTCGAGGCCCATCTTTTCCATGTACTTGACGATCTTGTCCGACCCGAACAAGCGCATCAGGTCGTCCTCGAGCGAAATGAAAAAGTGTGACGAACCCGGATCGCCCTGGCGCGCGCAACGTCCGCGCAACTGGCGGTCGATGCGCCGCGACTCATGCCGTTCGGTGCCGATGACGTGAAGGCCGCCAATGTCCGGGACTCCTGCGCCCAGTTTAATGTCGGTTCCGCGGCCTGCCATGTTCGTCGCAATGGTCACCCCGCCCCGCTGGCCCGCGCGAGCGACGATTTCCGCTTCCTGCTCATGGTATTTGGCGTTGAGAACGGAGTGAATGATTCCCTCCTTCTTCAACATGCGCGAAAGGTGCTCGCTCACTTCGACTGAGATTGTGCCGACCAGGATTGGACGGCCCTTGCCGTGAATATCCTTAATCTCCTTCAGCACCGCCTGATATTTCTCGCGGCGCGTCTTGTAAACGGAATCGTTCGAATCCTTGCGCGCGACAGGACGGTTCGTCGGGATGATCAACACGCCGAGTTTGTAGATGTCGAAAAATTCCTGCGCTTCCGTTTCCGCCGTTCCCGTCATGCCCGCCAGCTTCAGATACAACCGGAAGTAATTCTGGATCGTGATCGTGGCGAGCGTCTGAGTCTCGCGTTCAATGGCCACGCCCTCCTTGGCCTCAACGGCCTGATGCAATCCATCGCTCCAGCGGCGTCCCGTCATCAGGCGTCCCGTGTTCTCGTCCACGATGATGACCTTGTTGTCCTGCACGACGTATTGAACATCCTTCTGGTAAAGCGTGTAGGCCTTCAGCAACTGGGAAATGGCATGGATGCGCTGTGCCTTGGCCTGGAATTCCTGCTGCACCTTGGCCTTCGCGTCCAGCCGTTTCTTGGGATCCGCCTCCGCTCCGACATCAATTTCGTGCAGTGCGGTGGTAAGATCGGGCAGCATGAACGCGTCGGGATCCTTTGGGCTGAGGAAATTGCGGCCTTTCTCGGTCAGGTCCGCCTCATGGCTCTTCTCGTCCATAGCAAAGAGCAGCTCTTCCTTTTCCGCGTAGAGCTCTGTCTTGCGCTGATCCGAATGCAACTGCAGCTCAGCCTGGTTCATGAGGCGGAGGTTCTCGGGATTCTCAAGAATCTTCAGGAGGTTTTCCGACCGCGGCTGGCCCATCTTCACCCGGAACAGAAGGCGCCCAATTTCCCGCTCCAGCGCCTCACGGTTCTGCGGGTTCGAACCGTCCTCGGGATGCAACTTCTTGATGAGCGCCTCAGCCTCGGTCAGCAGGCGATCGCACAACTTGACCTGTGCCGAGAAGAGCGTTTCAACGACAGGCCGGTACGTCGCATACTGCTCGTCGTAAGTCACCACGGCCGGTCCGCTGATGATCAAAGGCGTTCGCGCTTCATCGATCAGGATCGAGTCGACCTCGTCAACGATCGCAAAATAATGCCCGCGCTGGACCTGATCATCCTTGCGAGTGGCCATGCCGTTATCGCGCAGGTAATCGAATCCAAATTCCGCGTTTGTGCCGTAGGTGATGTCGCAGGCGTATTGCTGGCGGCGAACGGCGGGGGGTTGGTCATGGAGAATGCACCCGACGGTCAAGCCGAGGAACGTGTAAACCGCGCCCATCCATTCCGAGTCACGGGCGGCAAGATAATCGTTCACGGTTACGACATGGACCCCGCGGCCCGTCAGCGCGTTGAGGTAGACGGGCAAGGTGCCGACGAGCGTCTTGCCTTCACCCGTGGCCATTTCCGCGATTTTGCCGAGGTGCAATCCCATGCCGCCAATCAATTGCACGTCGAACGGAACCATTTCCCAGCGCAGCGGATGCCCGCGCACGATGACATCCTGGCCGCAGAGGCGGCGGCAGGCGTTCTTCACCACCGCAAATGCTTCGGGGAGGATTGCTTCCAGGCGGCGGGCCAGTTCAGCGTTGTCCTCGATCTTGGAAAGCTCTTCCTTCCAGGCCGCGGTTTTTTGGCGGAGGGCATCATCGGACACCTTCTGAAGTTCTGCCTCGAGCGCATTGATTTTCTGCACCAACGGACGCAGCTTCTTCAGCTCCCGTTCATTTTTGGAGCCGATGATCTTTTTGAAAATAAAACCTATCATGTGACCTTAGAAAAAAGTGCTTAACGCTACGGAAACGCCGCCAGTGCGTCAAAGACTTTACGGAGGGTAAGCGGGAGCGCCGAAAACTCAAGTTGCGCCACCCCCAGGGTCTTCGAAGGCGTTCGCCAACCAACGCAGACCTCCGACATTCTTTATCGCGGTCCCGACCTGCGGGGCGCAGTCGACGCAACCGGCCGTGCAGCTCGCGAAAAATCGCATTCTCATGACACAAGTCGTTACCTGCCTTGTCCAATTCCTCGAGACCATGAAAACACGCATCGCATTCCTTATCGGCGGAAGCTTGTTGCTGTCACTGGCCGCCCCGGAAACGCCGGCTTCAGCCGCGGATAGCAAGCTTGTCCTTCACGAATGGGGCACGTTTACGTCGCTTCAGGATGAATCTGGAAGGAGCGTTGGCGGAATCAACACTGACGATGAACCGGTTCCCCATTTCGTGCATCAGCTGGATCCCCAGCTGCTGCTATCCCCAAACGACATAAGGAACCGCTTCGACAAGGGTGCCCCGCACGGCCACCCCGACGCCACAATGCGCCTCGAAACGCCCGTGATCTATTTTCATCTGCCGCAAGGCGGTTCGATTCGGACGCTTGATGTTGAGGTCGGATTTCGCGGAGGCTGGTTAACGGAGTTTTATCCGCATGCGCGGGCTGCCGCTCCAGGTATTGAGGGTGATCGGAGACGATTCGGACTGTATCGATTCGGCCCGATCACGCCGAAGACTTTTGGTTCGCTGCAGTGGAACGGTTTGCAGGTGGGTGGAAACTGGGGTCTCACCAACACCTCAGACCGTGTCTGGACCGCCCCGCGTGCGGTCGATGCATCGCTGGTCCGCGCCACGAACAACGAAGCCGAAAAGTTCCTGTTTTATCGCGGGATCGGAAATCTGGACGCGCCGCTTCGGGTGTCCCGCGATCTCCCCAGCGGGCAGCTCGTCATACGGGGCCAGTTTGATCTTCCCTCGTGCAATCGCCTGGCCATATCCAAACTGTGGCTGGTCGACATTCGGCCGGACGGAAATCTTGCGTACCGCGTAATCCCCGGTTTCGACGCTCAACCCCATTCCACGCGGTTCCTGGGGCGGACGGCGGGGTCCTTTCCTGAGAAGGATTACAGCGCCGGAAATCTTCGACGCCTGCGCCGCGACTTGCGCAGGGCGCTCGTGGCGGACGGTTTGTTCGCCGACGAAGCGGATTCCCTGTTGAACACGTGGCAGCTTTCCTATTTCAAAAGCGAAGGAATGCGGCTGTTCTTCCTCGTTCCGCGCGAATGGACCGATCACGTTTTGCCATTGAAGATCTCGGAGCCTGCGCAGGTGACACGCGTCATGGTCGGCCGCATCGAACTTGTTACTTCGACACAGCAAAAGCTCCTCGCAACGATTGCAAGCTACAGTCCCGCCACGGTCGCCTCAGCCTCAAGCATGCTTGCGGCGAATTTTAATCGAACGCTGATGGCGTCCCCACACAGTTACGCGATGATGGCCCGCGGTTCGGGCTCGATGGCTTCGCATTTCAAGGTGCCAGCCGAATACCAGGCGTATCTGGATCTCGGACGCTTCCGCAATGCACTGGTATTGCACGCCGCGCAGCACCCCGCCACGGCACCCATTACCAACTTCATTTTCGCGTTCCGCCTGAGTGGCTATGATCCGACGCTTGCCGGCCAACCCCAGTAACATTTTCATGCTAACGTATCTTCAAATCAGGATGCGTTGATTTTAAACTTGCACGATGCGGCACGGGTCGCCTAAGTTCCGTGCGTGAATCCGAGTCAGAACTTCAGTGCGAACGCGCAGTTGTTGTTGAAAGCCTTGCAGGAACGCATCGTCATCATCGACGGCGCGATGGGCACCACAATCCGCACCTACGGGCTGGGCGAAGCCGAAATCCGCGGGGAACGTTTCAAAGATTCAAAGAAGGACCTGAAGAACAACGGCGACCTGTACTCGCTGACCCAGCCCGGCACGATCTGCGACATTCATCGGCGCTTCCTCGAGGCAGGCGCGGACATCATTGAGACCAACACCTTCTCCGCCACAAGCATCGGCCAAAGCGAGTTTTTCGTCGATGACCCGCGGGAACACGGCGGCCGCAAAAATCCCGAGTTCTATCAGAAGATCGTTGACGATAAGTGGCTCAATGACCTGGCATGGGAGATCAATGAGCAGTCTGCCAGGCAATGCCGCGAATGGGCCGATCGCATTGCCGACGCAACGGGCCGCCCGCGATTTGTCGCGGGCGCGATTGGACCGTTGACGGTGTCGCTCTCCAATTCACCCGATGCCGATGATGCCGGCTTTCGGGTCGTGACCTTCGACCAGGTCAAAACTGCGTATGTCAACCAGGTGCGCGCGCTGATCGCGGGAGGTTCAGACATCCTGCTGGTGGAAACAATCTTCGATTCCCTGAATGCCAAAGCGGCGCTGGTGGCGATCCAGGAAGTGTTCGCGGCCGACGGCAAGCACCTGCCGATCATGATTTCGGCGGCAGTCGGTCGAGGTGGCGAGACGATGATCTCGGCGCAGACGATTGAAGCGTATTGGAACGCCATGAAGCATGTGAACCCGATTGCCATCGGGTTGAACTGCTCGCTTGGGCCCGACCTGATGCGCCCATTCCTCGCGGATCTCGCACAAAAATCCAACACGGCGATCTCCTGTTACCCGAACGCAGGGTTGCCCAATCCACTTTCCGCAACGGGCTTCGACCTGAAGCCGGCAGACATGGGGAATTTCCTCAGCGAATTTGCGCAGAGCGGGTTGATCAACATTGCGGGAGGTTGTTGCGGCAACACGCCGGAACATATTGCCGCAATCGCGAAGGCGCTCGAGGGGCGGCATCCGCGCGACTTCGAACTCAAGGCATCGACACGAACCATCTTCCCCGCAACGCGGAGCGACGCAACGACGCAACAGGAACCTCCCCGTCCCCTGCGCCTTAGCGGCTCGCAACCGTTCACGCAGCAGATTGGCAATTTCATAATGATTGGCGAGCGGACGAACGTTGCCGGCTCCCCCAGGTTCGCCAAGCTGATCAAGGATAACAAATACGAGGAGGCCGTCGCCATTGCGCGGCAGCAGGTCGAGAACGGCGCCAACATCATCGATATCTGCATGGACGAAGGCATGATCGATGGCGTGAGCGCCATGTCGCGCTTCCTTCACCTTCTCGCGAGCGAACCCGAGGTCGCCAAGGTCCCGTTCATGGTGGACTCCTCCAAGTGGGACGTCATCGAAGCCGGTCTGAAATGCATTCAGGGAAAAGGCATCGTCAATTCCATCTCGCTCAAGGAAGGCGAGGCGAAGTTTCGCGAACACGCCGGCAAGGTGCTCAAGTATGGCGCCGCAGTGGTCGTGATGGCTTTCGACGAAAAAGGCCAGGCAGCGACTTACGCCGAGAAAATCCGGATTTGCGAACGTGCGTATCGGATTCTCGTCGATGAAATCGGTTTCCCGCCCGAGGACATCATCTTCGATCCGAACATCCTCACCGTCGGAACAGGCATCGAGGAGCACAACAATTACGCGGTCGATTTCATCGAGGCGACGCGCTGGATCAAGCAGAACCTCCCACACGCCAAGGTGAGCGGCGGAGTTTCGAACGTCTCGTTCGGCTTCCGCGGCAACAATCCCGTCCGCGAAGCCATGCACAGCGCCTTCCTGTATCACGCCATCCAGGCCGGCATGGACATGGGAATCGTGAACGCAGGCATGCTCGAGGTCTATGAAGAGATCGAGCCCGAACTGAAGGAACTCGTCGAGGACGTGCTGCTGAACCGCCGCCCCGACGCCACCGAGCGCCTCGTGACTTTTGGGGAGAAGCTGAAAGCGGCAAGCGCAGGCACAACCGAGTCCGACAAAAAGGTGGAGGAGGAATGGCGCAAGGGCACCGTCGAGGAGCGGCTCTCGCACGCACTGGTGAAGGGAATTGACGCCTACATCGAGCAGGATTCCGAGGAAGCGCGGCAGAAATACTCCAAGCCGTTGCTCGTGATCGAAGGCCCTCTGATGGCTGGAATGGGAATCGTTGGTGACTTGTTCGGCGCCGGGAAAATGTTCCTGCCGCAGGTCGTGAAATCGGCGCGCGTGATGAAGAAATCAGTGGCGTACCTGACGCCGTTCATGGAAGCCGAGAAGGCGCTGAAACGCCGCGCCCGTGAACTGCGCCTGCTGGCCGAGGAACAAGCATCGAGCGGAACTGTCACGCTCGTGGAAGGTTTCACTTACGAGCCGTTTCCAGAACTTTCTGCGGAGGAACGCGAGATCGAACAGAAGTTCGCCGCGGAACTCGCCGCAAACCTTGAAGGCGCACGCACCCGGTACGAAGCGGAGTTCCGCAACGTTTACGATCGCAACAATGCGCAGGAACTTTGCGCGGAATACGCGGTCGATGCACAGAGCCGGCAGCGCTGGAGCGTCGCGACGCTCGCGCCTGCGGGAGCGTTCATCGATTGGCTTTATCACAAGCGGTTGAGCGAGCTTCCGCCCGAGAGCCTGATCGCGTTCAACGCGGGCGGCCAGGGCAGCGGCAAGACCACAGCAACGCGTCAAACGGACGTTGAACGTTCCGCCGATATCCTGATGGACGGAACGCTCCAGGATGAACCGCGAAGCCTTCAGCACATCCGTGCTGCACTGCAATGCGGACACGCGGTTCGGATTCGATTCGTTTGGTGTCCCTGGACGCACGCTGTTCGAAACATAATCCGGCGGGCCGCGAAAGAAACTGGCCGTGTGGTTCCCTTGAAGCGGGCCGCGGGCGGCCACTTCCATTCGCCGCGCACAGCCATTGCCGTTGCAAGGGAACTTCAGGCTGGCCGCATGCAGCTTCAGATCCTCGTATTTGATAACTCTGATTTCTCGAAACCCGTTCTTCGCGATATGAACTGGCTTCGCGAACACCTCCATCCATCCGTTGAAAAACTCCTTGAATCAGGCCAGCAAGCAGCCGAATCTTATATCCATGAAAACAGCGACGACCCAGACTACCGGGCTGTTAGCAAACGATTCTTCCAAACGACCGACAGTGGAGGAACGCACCCACCAGTTGGTCGAAGCAACCCTGAACGCCTTGCGCGAGGCGGGCCTGGAGCGGCAGCGGAAGGAGCAGGCGGAACAGGCTCTCCGCGAATCTCAAAATCCGTATCCGACCGATCCGAAGAAAACGACGTAGCCGGAAAAGTCGTTCTCGCAACGGTCAAGGGCGACGTCCATGACATTGGCAAAAACATCGTCGGGGTCGTCCTCGCCTGCAATAACTACGAGGTCATCGATCTCGGAGTCATGGTGCCGTGCGAAAAGATCTTTGAAGTCGCACGCCGGGAAAATGCCGACATCATCGGCCTGAGCGGTCTCATCACACCTTCGCTGGACGAAATGGTCCACGTTGCGCGCGAGATGGAGCGCACGGGTTTCAAAATCCCCCTCCTCATTGGCGGCGCCACAACGAGCAAAGCCCACACCGCCGTCAAGATCGCACAGCATTACAGCGAACCCGTCGTTCACGTTTTGGATGCGTCACGCGCCGTTCCTGTTGTCAGCAGCCTCTTGAGTGCTGAAGGCAAGGCTCCGTTCGTCAAGCAATTGAAGGAGGATTACGAAAAGCTGCGGCTCCACCACGCGGGTCCAGCAGTGAAACTGTTGACCATCGAGGCAGCGCGCGCCAACGCACCCAAGTTGAAGCATGACGATCTGCCCAAGCCGGAGTTCACAGGCATTCGCACATTGTCGTCAGGAACCTTCGATGCCGGCCGATGCGACTGTGGCTCCTCACATGGCCATGCGGGCGCATTTCCGGTGTCGATTGAGGAGATTGTCCCGTTCATCGACTGGACACCCTTCTTTCACACGTGGGAGTTGCGCGGCGTTTACCCCAAGATTTTCCAGCATGAGAAGCACGGCGAAGAGGCGCGCAAATTGTTTGATGACGCGCAGGAACTGCTGAAGGAAATCGTCTCCAAAAAGCAACTTGGATTGCGTGCCGTTTACGGTCTGTTCCCCGCCAATGCGGTTGGCGACGACGTTGAAGTGTATACCAATGGTTCACGACGTCATTTGCGAGCGACGCTTCATTTCCTGCGGCAACAGATGGAGAAAGGCGACGGCACGCCGAATTGGTGCCTGGCTGACTTTGTCGCACCGCGCGGATCCGAAATACCAGCCGATCACATCGGCGCATTCGCCGTCACCTCGGGTCATGGCTTGAAGGAACTCGTCGAGGGCTTCAAAGCGAAGCACGACGATTACAACGCCATCATGGCGGAGGCTTTGGCCGATCGATTGGCCGAGGCGTTTGCTGAATACCTGCACAAGCGGGTGCGCGAGGAATGGGGTTATGGAAAGCTGGAGACGCTGACAACGGATGAGATGATCGATGAAAAATACCGCGGTATTCGTCCCGCCGCGGGTTACCCAGCGTGTCCCGATCACACCGAGAAGGAGACGATCTGGGATCTCCTCGATGTCGAGCAGCACACGGGAATTCAGCTGACGGAAAGCTTCGCCATGTGGCCTGGAAGCAGCGTCAGCGGCCTTTACTTCGCCCATCCGGAATCCAAGTACTTCGCGGTTGGCAAACTCGGGCAGGATCAAGTGGAAGACGCGGCCCGCCGCAAAGGAATGGCCGTCGCAGAACTCGAACGCTGGCTGGGACACTGGCTGAATTATTCTCCCGCACCTGTCCCCACACCCGCAACAGCTTAGGCCCATGCTCCTGCCGCGCGCGGCAGGAGCATGGCTGTCACAATCCATTTTCCCGCCGCGCTTTATCAGGACGCCGGGAACGCGCCTCAATTCGCTGACTGCTTCTGCTCGACGAGCCAGCGCATTGCCGGCATTTCGCCATACACCTTCAGCCGATCAAGATACGCCTTGAACTCCGATTCCGAGAGTGTCGGCAGCAACGTCATCGCCTGCCGCGTGAGTTCCTGATTGGAAGCCTTCTTATCGCGGAGGGCCCGTGCCAGCTCGGCTGGCGAACGGCCGTCCAAAAAGTCATAGGCCTGATCTTGCTCCAGGCCCGCAATCGCATTGGCTTCCAACGAATCCGCCACCATCTGCGTGATGAGAAGCTTGCCGCTCTCGCTGTGGCGCAATTGTTGCGAGACGATGAATCCCCGATGCGCGACATTCTGCGCTGAGCTCACGTCGCCTGCCATGACCAATGACTCCGAAACAGACTTCATGCCCTGTGACAATACTTTGAAGTTGCGGAACTGCGGCATGAGTTCACCCGACATCGCAGAGATCGACGCCTGCGCCGAATCCAGATCGCTCATCCCCATGGCGCGAGCCAGAGACTCGAGATCAATCATTGACTCCAGTGTGGAACCACCGAGCTCCGCCTTTTCCGAACCCGCTAGGAACTCGGCAATCGCGTCGTTGGTGCGCCCCTGCTTCAGGTAATCCTCGGCCGAAAGGTAATTCGCGAGCGATTTCGCCGGAGTCGATTCCCTGAATCGATCCAGCCACAGGCGCCGATCGTTGGGGAAGAAATCTCCAGAAAGGATCGCCAACTGAACCATCGGGTCATTTGGAAATTCGGCTGCCGCAGCGTGGAGGTAGTTTGTGTCATCGGTGACGCGGAACGCCGCGAGCAAGTTTCCTGCGGTGCGATTGCGGCCCGCCAGCCACTGTTCGACAAGGGAACCCACTGGTTTGACAGCTTCGGCCCCGTCCATCGATTCCGACGCCTGCTGGCTCCGGCCGCGTGGCGGTCGTGGTTCGGGTGTAGCGGATGCAGCCGAATATTCGGTGGCACCTTGAGGGACCGGAACTGGCAAAGGTTCCCGGCGCATCAGCCAATAGCCGATGCACACGGCGATCGCTGCTGCAAACAGTGGAATCAGAAATCGACGAGCCATGATTGATGAATTGGACCGAATGCCTGGTGCGTTGTCACGGCCGAACAATCAAGGTTTGCGGCGGCCGCAAACAGTATGATAAATCGCATCATGAAGCACCGTCTGACCGCCCTTCTTCAACCCTTCGCGCGTTTCGCCACGTTGCAATTCCCGACAACCTATCGCTCGCGCATTCAATCCTGGATCTGCATGGCCCTGCTGGTCGCGTCGACGGCTGCACATGGAGCAGTGTCGGTTGGGAAATTGCGCTGTGAGTATCTTGCCAACCCGGAAGGCCTGGATGTCGTCCGCCCGCGCCTCAGCTGGATTCTGGATGCGTCCAGCCGTGGGACCGTGCAGACGGGGTATCAGGTTCTGGCCGCCTCCACCGCGGAACTCCTCAAGCAAAACCGGGGGGATCTTTGGGACAGCGGGAAGGTGGAGTCTGATCAATC
Source organism: Verrucomicrobiia bacterium (assembly GCA_035629175.1). Lineage (NCBI taxonomy): Bacteria > Pseudomonadati > Verrucomicrobiota > Verrucomicrobiia > Verrucomicrobiia bacterium. The sequence continues at coordinate 19,221 of DASPIL010000095.1, forward strand.
CATCCATGTTGAATATGGCGGCAAGCCGCTGCGCGCAGGCCAGCAATGTTTCTGGAAGGTGCGGGTTTGGGCGGGGTCTGCAAAGGCTTCCCGGTGGAGCGACCCAGCCAGGTGGTCCATCGGCCTTCTGAATTCGAGCGATTGGAAAGGTCAATGGATCGGAAACCCGGTTCCTGCCAACGATCTTCAGCTGAAGGCTCCCCTTCCTGCACCCTTGCTGCGAAAAAGTTTCGACATCAAGCGGCCGGTCCGCCGCGCCACCGCCTACATCTGCGGTCTCGGCTATTACGAAATGGAGCTCAACGGATCCAAGGTCGGCAATCGCGTCCTTGATCCCATGATCACGCAATACGACAAGCGCGCCGCTTATGTAACCCACGATGTCACACGCCTGTTGAACCGCGGGAAGAATGCCGTTGGCGTAACCCTTGGGAACAGCTGGTACAACGCAACCGTCAGCGAGGCATGGGACTTTGACAAGGCCCCGTGGCGCGCGCAGCCGCAATTGCTGCTGCAGATGAACATCGAATATGCGGATGGGTCCTCCGAGCAGGTCGTCAGCGATTCCACCTGGAAAATTTCCAGCGGCCCGATCGTGTTCGACCAGCTGCGCGTGGGCGAATTTCACGATGCCCGGCTGGAAAAACCCGGCTGGTCCAAACCAGGCTTCGACGATTCCGGCTGGTCCCCCGCCGCAGTCCGCGAAGGTCCGAAAGCCATTCTCACCGCGGCGAACGTGGAACCCATCCGCGTCATGAAAACGCTTGAACCCGTGAGCGTGAAGGAACCGAAACCCGGGGTCTTCGTGTTTGACCTCGGACAGAACATCGCCGGCTGGCCGCGCCTTCGCGTCAAGGGCGCCGCCGGAACAACCGTTCAAATGAAATGCGGAGAACGGCTCAATCCCGATGGAACGCTCGACCAGAAGGACATCGCGCAGCACGTTCGTTCAACCGATTTCCAGCTGACAACCTACACGCTCAAGGGCCAGGGAACTGAAGTTTGGGAACCGCGCTTCACCTTTCACGGATTCCAATACGTGCAGCTCGAGGGCTTCCCCGGCAAACCCGATTTCAGCGCCATCGAAGGCCGGGTTGTGCACACCGCCTTCGAGCGCGCCGGAAGCTTCAAATGCTCGAATGACCTGTTGAATAAAATCCAAACCGCGGCACTCTGGTCCTACGTCGGAAACTTCGTCGGCTTCCCGAGCGATTGCCCGCATAGGGAAAAGAACGGCTGGACAGGCGACGCGCAGCTCATCGTGCAGATGGGGCTCGAATATTTCGGGGCACAGGCGGCTTACACGGAATGGCTGCGGGACGTTGGCAGCATGGTTCGCGCGGACGGCAAACTGCCGAGCATCGTTCCCACCGGCGGCTGGGGTTACAACCGATTGGATGGCCCGGCATGGGAATCGGCCTTCGTTCTGATTCCGTGGGAACTCTACCTCCAGGCGGGAGACCACCGCATCCTCGAGACACACTATGACGGCTTCAAACAGTGGATCGGCTGGTATTCCGGGATCGCAACCAACCACATCGTGAACTACGGCCTCGGCGACTGGTGCCCCGCCCGGTCCCAAACCCCGCGCACTGTGACATCGACCGCCTATTATCACCAATGTCTGCGCATCATCTCAAAAACCGCCGACCTGCTGGGGAAGATCGACGAAGCCAGGCATTATGCAAAACTCGCTGACAACGTCCGCTCCGCATTCAACACACAGTTCTTCAACGCCGAAACGGGCTTGTATGCAAATGGCACCCAGACCGCGCTGTCCTGCGCTCTCTATCAGGATCTCGTGGACGATCCGCATCGAAGCGCCGTCTCGCAAAACCTTGCGGAACAGGTGCGCACGAACGGACACCGCCTGGATGTCGGGATCCTTGGCTCCAAGTACCTGCTGCGTGCACTCAGCGACCACGGGCACTTTGATGTCGCGTGGAAGGTCGCCACTCAAACGAATTCGCCCAGCTGGGGCAACTGGATCATGCTCGGCGCAAACACGCTGTGGGAGGATTGGCCCGGCGCCATGTCCCGCAACCACATCATGTTCGGCGACATCTCATCGTGGTTTATGGAATATCTCGCAGGCATCCGCTACGACTCCCGCGACGTCGCCTACAAACGCATTCTCATCCAGCCCAACATCGCGGACGATCTCACGTGGGCGCGCGCAACCCGTGAATCCATGTATGGCACCATCCGGAGCGAATGGAAACGATCCCCCGATCGCTTCGACCTGAACGTCACGGTTCCCGCGAACACCACGGCCACTGTCGTTGTGCCAGGAGTGTTCGATGGCAACCTCAGGGAATCCGGGCGAAGGATTTCCGGCGCACGCGGCGTGAAGGTCATCCGCCAGGGACTCTCTGAACACGTGCTGGAGGTCGGCTCGGGAACGTATCGATTCCGGCTCGAACGCCGCTGATGCGCAGATGCGCATCGAACGCGTCTGCGCGACAAACCGCGTCCCTAACGAGGGTGCTATTTGCTGACTCGAATCGCGGCCACAGAATGCGGCGGCAGGGCAAACCTCACCCTGTTCGCGTCCATGCGGGCGCGGGCGTTCACGGGCTTGATGTTTGCCTTTTCAGTCATTGAATTCCGCGCCTGCGTCGATGCCGGTGCGATCAGCTTCATCGCGGCCTTTCGTCCCTTGAACGCCCCCTCGAACGCAACGTTCACTTCGAGCGGTTCATCCGAGAGATTCACTGCCTTGAGGATGACCTCATCCCTGCCGTCGGTTGTGGTGGCGACCACGTTCAACCGTTCCTCGTTCGCATTCTGGGATTCCAAACGATTCGGTGCGAAGTGTTCGCGCCACAGCTTCATCACCACGTAATTGGGTCCCGCGAACCATTCCTTGTTGTCGAAGTTGATGAACGCATTGTCCCAGCCGTGCGCGCTCACATGGCGCGCCAACAGTGCAGGCCCCGCCATGGTCAGATACTTCCCGTGCTTCTCAAAAACGTTGAGAATGCCAGCCGCGTAAACGCCCGTCCGCCAGTCTGTCGTCTGCGCGTTCCACTCGGAGACATAGACCTGCACGTCGGAATTCCTTGAGCCCTTGATCAGCTCGGCGACGTCGGTGTAGAGCCGGTCCTGGTCGTTAATTCCAGACACGAAGCGTTCCGCGGCGGTGTAATGATGAATCGAGAGAATCGAGAAGTTCTCCGCCGCATCGTTCACGACGGGCCTGTTGTAATTGCGATCGGTCCCGTTGCCGCCATGGGCAATGATCGTGATGGATGGATCCTGCGCCTTCATGCGTTTGGCAAAGAGGTTCACCGCCTGTGCATAAACAGACGGATTGCGAACCCGCGAACGCCAGAGCTCATTGTCGATTTCCCAAAGCTTCACGTTGTAAGGTTCGGGATGTCCATTCGCAGCACGCACTGCGCCCCACCTGCTCGTTGCAGGGCCGTTGCAGTATTCAATCCATTCGCATGCCTCGACAACGAACGGCTCCCATTCCTCAGGCGTATCGATGAAGTCCCCGTCCTGGCGATTGCCGCCCGGCTTGACCTGGTGCATGCCTGTTTGGACGACGATCAATGGCTCCGAATTAAGCATGCGCGAGAGGCGAATGTATTCGTCAGTGCCGAGTGCGTTCGGATCGTATTCCTCCCACCAAGGCTGGAGGCCTTTCTTGCGGTCCTTCTGCGGTCCGATGCCATGCTTCCAACGATACGTCTCGGCGTAACAACCGCCCGGCCAGCGCATCGTAGTCGGTTGCAATCCGCGGAACGCCTCGAGCAAATCAGCGCGAAACCCGCCTGTGTCGCGCGCTGACTTGGGCATCAGCGACACCTGGTCAATCAACACCTGATGTTCGCCATCAAACACAATTCTCAGGGTGGCGGCATTTACGGTCCTGCGGCTGTTGAGACGAAGTGGAAACTCCTTCCATTCCGAAGCCGGCGCCGGGAGTTTCTGTTCCGCGACCACGGAATCCCCGTTCACCAACTGCACCGTAACGCCGTTGGGCGCACTGCCCTTGAGCCACAACGAACCTTCAAGTGGATCGTTTCTCTTCAAATTAAAATCCGGCTGCCAGAGATCGTCCGCCCCGTGCCTGAAAGTTCCAGGCAGCGCGCATCGTTCAATGCCTCTCCGGGTGTATCGACAACGCGCGCTTTTCCGCCCGTCACGCTCCAACGTTCAACAATCGTGCCGGGAACATTGGCTGCCAGCGGACGATTCCAAAACACGGTTCCGTCGAGGCCCTTGACCAGGAAATTGCGAAACTGAGCCTTGGCGCCCGCAACGCCAACTCCGATCCAACCAGCGCTGCGGATTCGGGAGGGCCCGCCATTGGTTGGCTGGACGTCAAAGATCCGCTTTCCGTCGAGCCAGGCTTCAACCCGCTGATCCTCCACTCGAACGCGGACCTTGTGCCATTTGTCAGGCGCGAACGCTCCCTGCACAGGCTCGGCGAGTGCAACCGGCCGGGAGTCGCCACCGCCCTGGCCGCGGCCACGAAGCGGCAGAACCTCCAGGACGTGAACTGAATTGCTCTCCGCTCCCAGCGTGAGCGCGGCCGAACCGCGGAAAAGAACACGCACGCCGCCCTCCCCTGCTGTCTTGCGGACTTCAACCGTGTAATCCAGGTCGCGGAATTCAAAGCCGCCAAGAAGGCGGGACTGGGGCTCGGCACCATCGTATGAGATGATCTCGCCACGCGTGGTCCAACCCGGCGATCCCATTGCGTTCTCGCGATCCTGTTCAAACGATCGGTTCCAAACCACGTCCCCCCACAAACCGTTGTTCGCCGAATGGTAAATGTGCTCAAAGAAATGGCCGTATACGAGCTTGTCGACTGTATTGGCCACGACATCGGTTCGCACACTCACCTTCACTTCCGCAGGTGGCGCAGCGTCGGCAACGCTCGGGAATGCCGCGCCCAGCCAGAGAACCGACAGGCACATCGACCAGCGGCAGCGAGGGGCCGTCCAGCGGGAAGAGTCGTTCAGGGATGCAGTTTTCATGATCATCGTCTATGCAGAGGGCAATCACTACCGGCAGGTTTCCGTGTTTTCGATTTAAGCCGCCTTCGCTCTTTTCCCCCGGATCCAAATCCTGAGGGTGCGATGTGCCTTGCGAATCCGTGTTCATCAGCCTCCTTCAGGGCTTCAACTCGTCTTCGCCGTTCTTGGACGTATTCGATCTTTGTTCGTGTGATTCGTGTGTTTCGGGTTAACCCCTCCTCACCGGAAACGTTTGCGTTTTGGCATCCGTGTTGATCCGTGTCCCTCCGAGGTTAAGTTCCTCTCTTCAATTCGCGTAATTCGCGTAAACCCGTTTTCACCCTTCCCGTTTCGTTGCGGCTCTGCCTCGATGTGGCTCCGTGATTCCCATCCAAGCGACGAAGAACCTTTTTTCGTCACACGTTTGTAACAATTCCGCCGAGGACCTGTAACACGGCGCTGTGATCCTGACGCCGTAACAGAATTGAAACACGCATGAATACTAAAACGGTCGCAAGGGTCCTGGTCTGCGGAGCCATCGCAGGTCTGATGGGATCCGCCTCGAATGCCGCTGACACTCCAGGGAAAGGCATCGATCCGTTGACAGACGCGCTGGTTCGCAAAGGAATCCTCACGCCAAAGGAAGCGGAGGAAATCAAAGCGGAACTGGGAGAAAAGCCGGCGAACACCCTGAACTTCGCATGGAAGGATGGCATCAGCATCCAGTCGGCCGACAAGGAAACCTTCAATGGCAAACTCGGCGGACGCATTCATTTTGACGCGGGATTTGCCTCCCAGGATGACGACCTTGAATCGTTGGCGGGCCAGACTCCCGCCGGCGTTGAATTTCGAAGAGCGCGGATCGCGTTGGAGGGCGAGCTCAAACTTTCCCTGCCGACGTTTTACAAAATCGAACTCGATTTCGGCGGGGCGGAAGTATCGTTCAAGGATGTGTTCATTGGATTCGCCGATCTGCCGTTCGTGGGCTCGTTCCAGGCCGGACATTTCAAGGAGCCCATCAGCCTCGACATGCTCACGAGCAGCAGGTTTATCCCATTCATGGAACGCGCGGCTCCCGTGGAAGCCTTTGCACCCGAGCGCAACACGGGAGCGATGTTCCAGAATGCCCTGCTAAAAGACCGGATGACCTGGGCACTCGGCGCGTTCACTGAAAGTGGCGAAAGCGGCAACAGCGAACTGGATGGCACCTTCCGTGTGTCCGGGCGAGTTACCGCTCTTCCGTATTGGGATGAAGCATCGAAGGGACGGAAGTTTGTACACGTGGGACTCAGTGGAAGCGTCATCGAACCATCGAATGGCGAGGCGCGATTCCGCTCGCGTCCCGAATCACACCTCGCGCCGCGGTTTGTCGACACCGGCGCTTTTGATGCCGATCAAACATATCTCGCCGCGGCGGAACTGGCGGCCGTGGTGGGACCGTTCTCCCTGCAAGCGGAGTATCTGCGGAACTGGGTTTCTCTTCCGGGATCGGGGGAAGTTTCGTTCGATGGCTACTATGTCCTGGGCAGCTTCTTCATCACGGGTGAGCATCGTCCTTACAAACGATCGAGCGCAGCCTTCGACCGGATCCGGCCGCGTCACAATTTTTCGCTAACGGAGGGTGGCGCCGGAGCGTGGGAACTGCTCGCCCGCTACTCACATCTCAACCTCAACGACGGGGCAATCAGCGGCGGAGAGATGGATGATATCACGCTTGGGTTGAACTGGTATTTGAACCCGAACACCCGCGTGATGTGGAACTATGTCTTTTCCGATGTGGAGCGGAGCGGGGTTGAGGCCAGCGCGCACATCTTTCAAACGCGGCTCGCAGTGGATTTTTAACCCGCCTGCAACGCGAACGAATCATCAGGAACAACAACACACGATCATGAAGAAAATACTTTCCAGCCAATTTCTCGTTGCGGCACTGAGCTGCGCCTGCAGCGTCGCTGTCGCGCAACCCGTCAAGGTGGACGAAAAACTTCCACCTTATGAAACCGTCTCCGGCGTTTCCGGCAACTTGAACTCGATCGGGTCGGACACGCTGAACAACCTGATGACACTCTGGGCGGAGAGTTTTCAGGCCTATTATCCGAACGTAAAAATCCAGATTGAAGGAAAGGGATCCTCAACAGCGCCGCCAGCCCTTATCGAAAACACCGCTCAACTGGGTCCGATGAGCCGTCCCATGAAACAGGCCGAAATTGACGCATTCGAAAGCAAGCACGGCTACAAGCCGGCGGAGATCAAAGTCGCAATCGATGCGCTTGCCGTTTACGTGCACAAGGACAATTCCATCCCGTCGCTGTCGATGAAGCAGGTCGACGGGATATTTTCGAGCACCCGGAAATCGGGCAGTTTGCCGCTCGCAACATGGGGCGACCTCGCCATGCCAGACACATGGAAAAGCCGGCCGTTGTCCTTGTATGGACGCAATAGCGCGTCGGGAACCTACGGATTCTTCAAAGATGTGGCACTGCGCGGCGGGGATTTCAAAGCCACAGTCAAAGAGCAACCTGGCTCCTCATCGGTTGTACAGGCGGTGGCGAACGACCTGGCAGGCATCGGCTATTCTGGAATTGGATACATGACTTCGGGCGTGCGCCCGCTGCCGCTTTCTGGCGCGGATGGGAAACCGCACCAGCCGTCGCTCGAGAACTGCGTGAGCGGCAAATACCCGCTCGCGCGATTCCTCTACATCTACGTTAACAAGAAGCCTGGCCAGCCCATGGACAAGCTGACGTCTGAATTCATCCGTTTCATTTTGTCGGGGCCCGGCCAGGAAATCGTTGTGAAAGACGGATACTTCCCCCTTCCCGCCGAGCCCGCAGCGGCCGAAACGAAAAAGGTGACAAACAACTGATTTGAGTTCCGTGCCGCCATTCAGACACTCGAGCTGGACGTGAAGATATGTCGCTGATTGAACCACCGGGCTCCATCAAGGCCCCCGCCGTTTCGGAAAGATTCCAGACGGCGAGGTCCACATTGTTGATGGACCGTTTCATGACGCAGTTCATCAAAATCGGCGGCGTCGGCATCATCACGGTAGTGCTCGGAATCTTTCTGTTCCTCCTGTGGCAGATCATTCCACTGTTTCGCACCGCAAAGGTCCAGGAATTACAATCGATTCAACTTCCGCCATCGACCTATCGGGTGCTCGCACTCGACGAGTACGCGCAATTGCCGATCCTGGCGGATGAGCGCGGGCGGCTCACTGTTGTGGATGCTGCAAACGGCGGAATACTTCTGACGAACGCGGGATTCACGGAAACCAATGCCGTGTTCACCTGTGTCAGTTACAACGCAGTCGCCCAGGAACTCATCTACGGAACCGATGACGGGCGGTTTGCGATCGTGAAAATTGGCTACCGCAGCGAGGTTCGGGATGGAAAACGCCATGTTTGGGCGCAGCCGCAACCTGGCCCATTTACCCCGATCGGAAAGCCGGGGCATCCAATTCGCGACATCAGTTATGGCGACGCAGGAGATTTCAAACTGGCGGCCGCGTTGCAGGAGATCGGGGGCCGCCTGGAATTGCATGTCACAAGCCTGTCGCAGCAGACCACCTTGTTCGGATCGAGCGAGGCAACGGGCGGGAGGACCTACGATCTGACGAGTAAAATCCGGGGCCACCCCAGGAAGGCTCTTGTCAATGATGAAGCAAACAGCGTGGTGGTGTTCAACGACCTCGGAGAAATATCTTATTTCCACCTCATTGATGAAGAGTTCCAACTGCGTCAGACGTTCACGCCTTTTGCCGGCCTGGCCGAGAAATCCATCGCCTCAATGGATTACCTCTTTGGCGACGTGACCCTGGTGCTGACCAGCAGCGAGGGAGTGAACCGGCTGTTCAGCCTCTACGTTCCCGCAGGTGGCTCGCAGCGGATGTTCGGCAAGACCAAGGAATTCGATCCGCTCACGTCAGGCGCCGCGTTCTATGCACGCAGTCTTCGCAACAAAGCCTTCCTGGTTGGATCGGGACAGAACGCGAGCCTTCGATTTGCAACCACAGAGCGGACTCGATGGGAACAAACGATGCCCTTCGAGGCGACGCTCGCCGCCATTGGGACCAAGTATGATGGCCTGGCGTTCCTGGATGCTGATCACCGTATTCATTTGTATTCCCTCGACGACCCGCATCCCGAGGCGAGCGTCAAGGCGATGTTCGGAAAAGTGTGGTATGAAGGCGCGAACGAGCCGCGATACGAATGGCAATCGACAGGCGGTTCAGATGAGTTTGAACCCAAGCTTTCCATGATCCCGCTCATCGTTGGGACGTTGAAGGGAACGATCTACGCGATGCTGTTTGCAGTGCCAATCGCGTTCCTCGCTGCTCTCTACACATCGCAGTTTGCGCACCCGCGTTTTCGATCCGTGTTCAAGCCCGCCATGGAGATGATGGCATCCCTTCCATCGGTCGTTCTTGGCTTCCTTGCGGCGCTGTGGCTCGCGCCTTTGCTGGAGACAAGGGTGCCGTCGATTTTGCTGATGGTGATTTTCCTTCCGTTGAGCGCAATTTGCTGGGGCTCACTCTGGAGTGCCTTGCCGGCGCGCCATCGTTCACTCATCCGGCCTGGTTTTGAATTTGCCGCGTTCGCGCCGCTGTTCATTGCGATGGTCTGGATGTGCTGGGAGATGGGGCCAGTCATCGAGCGGGGTTTGTTCGTGATCACGGATCCCGAAACGGGCCAGCGTGCGGGAGATTTTCGACTTTGGTGGACCCAGTTCACAGGCGCGGATTTCCAGCAGCGCAACTCACTGGTCGTGGGATTCGCGATGGGGTTCGCCGTCATCCCGATCATTTTCACGATTGCGGAGGATTCTCTCAGCAATGTGCCGGGCGCCTTGAAGAGCGGGTCACTGGCGTTGGGCGCCAGCCGCTGGCAGACGGCGTTGCGCATCGTTCTCCCGACTGCGTCCGCGGGCATCTTTTCGGCCGTAATGGTGGGTTTGGGACGGGCCGTCGGCGAGACCATGATCGTGGTGATGGCGACGGGAAACACACCGATCACGGATTTCAACCTGTTTTCCGGAATGCGAACGTTGTCAGCCAACCTTGCCGTGGAACTGCCCGAAGCCCCGCACCACGGCACTTTATATCGCACGCTTTTCCTGGGCGCGATGCTGCTGTTCCTGTTGACGTTTTCGGTGAACACAGTCGCGGAAGTACTGCGGCAAAAATTGCGCGAACGATACAAGACGATTTGATGAGCACAACGCCGTTGAACAACAGGCGGAGTCGGAGACCCGCGGGCGAATCCTTCGTATGGCTCGCTGCAATGGGCCTGACGATTGGGCTCGCGATGATCCTGGGACTGCTCGGACTCGTGGTCGTGAAAGGCGTGGAACCCTTCTGGCCGAAACGGGTGGTCGAGATCACGCTCCGCGCCGGCAGCGAACACGCATTGCAGGGCTCGCTCACCCTTGGAGGTGAAATCGTGATGCAGCGGGTGAAGACATCCCATGGCGTTTCGCAGGCCGGCGGCAACGCAGACGCGCCGAGGGAATGGCAGTTGTTTGTTGGAAACAAGGACGCTTATGGCCTGAGCTTTCGATTCGTCGATGCGACTGATATTGCGGCAATCCGGCATCCACAGGACGTTGTGCGTTTCGAACGGATCGAGTATGGCCCGGCCATTGGCATTCCCGTCGCGCTGGAGACCAGCCGGAACGGAATGATCTCGTCGACGAACGCCGAATTCGAAAGCGCGTTGCGACAGCGCATCGACGATTCCAATAAACGGCGGCGCGCGATTGAACGAATCGAGCGAACCGAGATCGGCACGATCAACCGGGAGATGAAGGATCTGGCGATTGAGCGAGCGGCGCTGGAACGAAGGGGAGTGGAGCGTTCGGAACCCGGCTCGCGGTGGGAAGCGATCGCCGCTCGCGAGGCCGGCCTTCAAAAAACATATGCGGCACTGGCAGCACGCGCTCGTGAACTCCGCGACCAGCATGACGATGACATCCTTGTTTATCGCCTGCTCACAGGAGCTGAAATGCGGATGCCGGTCGGAGGAGTGATTGATTTCATTTATCCCAACCAGGTTGGAAATCTGGAGCGTCTGCAAGTTTTCTTCAGGAACATCTGGGTGCTCCTCAGCGACGAACCGCGCGAAGCAAACACCGACGGCGGCATCTTTCCGGCGATCTTTGGAACATTCCTGATGACATTGCTCATGAGCATTGCCGTGACACCGTTCGGCGTGCTGGCTGCCATCTACCTTCGAGAGTATGCAACGCAGGGGCCGCTTGTTCGCGCAGTGCGGATTGCAATCAATAACCTCGCGGGCGTTCCGTCAATCGTGTTCGGAGTGTTTGGGCTCGGATTTTTTGTCTACTTCCTGGGCGGAACGATCGACTCCCTCTTGTTTCCAGACCATCCTTCCGCAGTTTTCGGAACGGGCGGCATCCTTTGGGCATCGTTGACCCTGGCCTTGATGACAGCGCCGGTGGTAATTGTGGCAACGGAGGAAGCGCTGGCATCCGTAACCCGCGGGGCTCGTGAAGGATCGCTGGCCTGCGGCGCCTCCAAGTGGCAGACCATTCAGCGCATCGTGCTCCCTGCTGCCGCTCCGGGAATCCTGACGGGTCTCATTCTCGCAATGGCGCGGGGCGCGGGCGAAGTCGCGCCGTTGATGCTGGTAGGCGTGGTGAAGCTCCAGCGTGACCTGCCGTTCAGCCTGGATTTTCCGTTCGTTCACCTCGATCAAAAATTCATGCACCTTGGGTTTCACGTTTATGACCTTGGATTCCAATCCCCGGATTCCGACGCCGCCAAGCCGATGGTCTTTGCGACAACGCTTTTGCTCATCGGCCTCGTGATCGTCCTCAACCTGATGGCGATTGTGATTCGAGAGAGGCTGCGCCGGAGATACGCAACCGGGGCATTTTGAAGCGTGATGAATTGAATATGCCTGCAAACCCTGCAATATCGCTGTATCAACGGCCAGAAACGATGGATGTGACCCAACATAACGGCGCGGATTCTTACGCCGGCAGCAAAGCGAAAGCACTGCATCCCGGGCCTGACAACGACATGCGCGCTAGCAACCCTTCGCAACCGTTCGATCCGCGCCTCGTCAGCATTGAGAACTACGATTTCTTTTACGGCACCGCGCAGGTTCTTCACAACGTGACCTTCGAAATCCCGGAGCGGAACGTGACGGCGCTGATCGGACCGTCGGGATGCGGCAAGAGCACGCTGCTGCGAAATCTGAACCGGATGAACGACCTCATCGATGGGGTGCATCACAGGGGCGACATCAAGATTCGCGAGCAAAGCATTTATCATCCGCATCTCGAAGTCATTGCATTGCGCAAACGCATTGGCATGGTTTTCCAAAAGAGCAATCCGTTTCCCAAGACGATTTATGAAAATGTGGTTTACAGCCTTCGCGTGGCGGGGTTGAAGAACAAGGCCAGGCTCGACGAGGCGGTTGAGCGCAGCCTCAGCGCTGCGGCGTTGTGGGATGAAGCCAAGGACCGCCTGCACACCAGCGCGTTGGGCCTTTCAGGCGGGCAGCAGCAACGTCTTTGCATCGCACGGGCCATTGCCAATCAACCAGAAATCCTGCTGATGGACGAGCCTTGTTCCGCTCTGGATCCCATTGCAACGAGCCGCATCGAGGACCTGATCCTGCAATTGAAAAAGCAATTCACCATTGTGATCGTGACGCACAACATGCAGCAGGCGGCGCGCATAGCGGATCGCACCGCCTTCTTCTATCTCGGCAGGTTGATTGAATACGATGCCACTTCAAAAATCTTCACCAGTCCTGCGAACAAGCAGACCGAGGATTACGTGACGGGGCGATTCGGCTGAACGGGAGCGCATCATCATGGAGCATCTCATCGATATGGAACTCGACGCACTGAAGCAGGCCTTGCTGACAATGGCGAGCCACGCTGAAACCGCGGTGAATCGCGCCGTGCGCGCCCTGCAGGAGCGTGACCACGCTCTGGCCTCGCAAGTGAACGACGATGATGTCGTGATCGACCGTTATGAAATTGAGATCGACGAAAGGGCGATCCAGCTTCTGGCGAAAGCTCCGCTGGCAGGCGACCTGCGGTTCGTAACCGTGGCAATGAAGATCTCTCAGAATCTCGAACGCGTGGGCGACGAGGCAGCGAAGATTGCCAAGCGCGCTCGTGACCTGAGCGGCGAGGCGCCCGTGCGGGTCCAGATCGACGTGCAGCCAATGGCGGCGCTCGCCATTTCCATGTTGCGGGATGCTTTGGATGCATTCGTCCGGCGCGATGCTGCTGCAGCTCGGGAAATTCTGCCGCGCGATCGCGGCGTCAATTCGATGAACAAGCAGTTCAGCGCCGTCCTTGCGGATCACATGTCGAACCATTCAAGTGAAGTGAAGGGGTGCTTGAAGCTGATGGTGGTGGTTAAGAGCCTGGAACGCATTGCCGATCACGCCAAGAATGTGGCCGAGGAAGTTGTTTTCCTTTGTGAAGCGCAGGATATCCGTCATGCCAGCAAAGCACGCTTTTCCCAGGGAAGCACTCGCTAGGATTGTCATTGTAACCATTTTGTTACATGCGTTCGACCGCCCCATCATGTTATGCAATGGCTGTGAAATCGAAGATACTCGTCGTGGACGACGAACCCGAAGCGGTGGAACTCGTCGAGTTCAACCTGCAGCAGGCGGGGTTCAAGGTCATCACCGCGGCTGACGGCGCTGAGGCACTGGAAAAGATTCGCACCGAGCCTCCTGATTTGATCGTGCTGGATTTGATGATCCCTGAGATTGGCGGATTGGACGTCTGCAAGATCTTGCGGCGCCAGCCAGTCACGGCCAGCATTCCGATCATCATGCTGACGGCGCGGGCTGCGGAAGTGGACCGCGTGGTGGGCCTGGAACTAGGCGCCGACGACTACGTTACGAAACCGTTCAGTCCCCGCGAACTTGTCCTGCGGATTCGAAAGCTGTTGCAGCGCGGCAAGGAGGATTCGCAGGACGTAATACGGTTTGGATCGCTTGTCATCGACATTCCGAGGCATATGGTCAGCTGGCAGGGTGAATCACTGGACCTTACGGCGACCGAATTCAAGCTGCTGACGCTTCTCGCGCAGCGCCGCGGCCGGGTTCAGTCAAGGGACCAGTTATTGCGGGACGTGTGGGATTACAACAGCCTGGTCGATACACGCACAGTCGATACCCACATGCGGCGCCTTCGAGAAAAGCTCGGACCTGCCGCAAAACATCTCGATACCGTGAGAGGCGTGGGCTACCGCTTCATCGAAGCTCAATAAAGTGCTCTGGCCGGCCCTTGCCATCCTGTTCCTGGTTGTCGCTGTCACGCTCCATTTCCGGTGGCAGAACCGATTCAATCGAGCACAATCCGACGCGCGGCGGCAGATTCGTGAACTCGAAGATCGCCTGCACAGCGAAGTCCTCGATCGCGAGGCGCGGCAGCAACGCGTCTTCGACAGCATGGTGGAAGGATTGCTCGTTCTCGATCCGAATGACAGGATCGAGTTGGCAAACCGCGCCTTCATTCGGCTGTTCCAGATCGACACCGATGTGCGCGGAAAGACGGTCCTGGAAGTCTTGAGACGCCATGAACTGGCTGAGTTGTTGAAGCGCGCCGACAGCAACACGCCTGGGCAGGAGTATGAATTCACCCTGGAAGGTTCGGCTGAGCGCTGGCTTCACATCAATTCTGCGACATTGCAGGACAGCGAGGGCACTCGCCAGGGCGCGATCCTCGTCTTCCATGACCTGACCCGCGTCAAGCAACTGGAACGCACGCGCGAGGAATTTGTTGCGAATGTGAGCCACGAGCTGCGCACACCGCTTTCGTTGATCAAAGGCTATGTAGAAACGCTGCTGGACGGCGCGCGCGATGATCCGGAGCTTTCAACAAAATTTCTCCACACCATCCGCCGCAATTCCGAACGTCTGCAATTTCTTATCGAAGACCTGCTGACCATATCGGAATTGGAGTCCGGACGGATGGCAATGAACGTTCAACCGGTTTCACTGCGCGCAGTCATCGATAGAGTGATCGACGATCATCGATCAGAAATCGCAGCGCGCCGCACTGTTGTGGAAAACGAATCGCCAGAGATGATGATTGATGCGGATAGCGACCGGCTGCACCAGGTGCTTGGAAATTTGATCAGCAACGCTTTGAAGTACGGGAAGCCCGATGGCACGGTTCAAATTGGCGCGCAACAACAACAGGGCGGATGGGTGCACGTGTGGGTTCAGGATGATGGCCCCGGAATTCCATTGGATGCGTTGGGCCGCGTCTTCGAACGGTTCTACCGGGTTGACAAGGCAAGATCGCGTGAAACAGGCGGCACGGGATTGGGCCTATCGATTGTGAAACACATCGTTCAAAGCCATGGCGGCACGGTCTGGGCCGAGAGTGACCCTGGGAAAGGCGCGACGTTTCACTTTACAATTCCAGCGCACGTCGAAAATCCCTGAGCACCGGAACGGCCTATTTTCTTTCGCTCACCGCATCCATCGCGTGAACCAGCCCGTAACTGCGGTCGTTGACCTGCTTCATCGCATCCAGCAACGGCCTGTACGGCAAATAGCGATTACTCACGATCCCCTTATTGGAATCCACGTTTGAAGGGTCAACCCCGACCGCGTCGGGGTCGTTGTCGGTGTATTTGAACCAATCCCAACCGACACAAATTTTGGATTCGAGCAGGCTCAGGGTGAAGTTCTGGTAGAATCGGCCGCGGTCAGCTTGTGTTTTCACGGTCCATCCGGCGCCGCTCCGATTCGCAAGTCCCGAGTCCATGCCCTTGGCATACCATTCCGTGATCATGACGGGACGGCCGGATTCCCGATTCCACATTCCCATCAAGTTCGCGTCAGGTGTCCATGCCCAATAATAATTCACTGCGATCACGTCCAGGTAAGGAGCCGCAGCACGAAAGATTTCAGGATACGTCGTGGCACGGCCATTGATGCGCGACCCGAGAAAGAGATGGTTGGGGTCGTATTTCTTGATGGCCCGCGAAACGATTCTGAAATAGCGGTCTGCAACGAATCCCAGAAAATCCCTTTCATCCTGCTCCGCGATATCCGCCACCGTTGCGTCCTGCCCATGCCTCTCGCGCAACCATTTCAAAGCGGCCTGATGTCCGGGATCATTCTCGGGGAACTTGAGAAATCCCTTCAGCGACGTGCGCCAGAGTGGAAGCTCGTTGTCCGAAAAATGGCCCAACAGCCAAGGGTCGTCCTTCTGCGCCGAAAGCCGTTTTGCGTGTTCATCGCAGAAAGCCTCGAACCCGGGATCAAAGACAAAAATGCAATCGTTTGGATACCCCATGTGCCCGGATTTTTGGTAGATGCCACCGCGTTTGGTCCCATAGCCGCTCATGAAGTTCCATATCCGGGTGTAAACAAGGGGCGGACTCGCCTGGCGCAAACGTTCCGTGTCGGACCACGCACCGAGCCCGTTGAATCCGTTGGAACGCATCAACTGCGCCGTATGCTGCGCCCATTGCTTCTCATTGCCAAAAATTTTCCCGTGTGCTGCACGCGCGCCGGGGGTGTTCAGCTGGGATACCGCCGCGATTCCTTTGTGCAGAAATAAGAAACCTTCGGGATCCGCAAGCCACCAGCGCCCGGCGATGTTCGTGGCATAGAAAAAACCCGTCGCCTGAACCTGCCTGCCCTTCCATCCGCCGTATTGACTCAGGTTCGCATCGGCCGGCAACGCGGCGAGTTCGGGAAGATCCTCGAGCGTCCGCGTTGCGTAAGCCGTGTAAGGGCCGCGCGGCTCCCGCGCCACTTCGACTTCGCTGCCAACCATCGCAGCGGGGACGATCAAGCTGAGGCACACCGCAATCCCAGCCCATTGTTTTCGTTCCAATATATCCATTTGATGGCCGCATTTTACGGTGTGGAAACAGCCTCTCCACCCCACAAAACGATAGGGAGGAACAACGCGAGGCGATCAACCTGGCGGCAGGCGCGCGCTGGATTGCCGCAATTTATTAACGGCCTGGACGCGGCTTTGCACATGCAGCTTGCGGTAAATCTCATGCAAGTACCAGCACACCGTACTCAAAGTAATCGTGAGCCGATCGGCAATCTCCTTGTTGGCGTAGCCGTTGGCAACCAACTCAAGAATCTCCCGTTCCCGCGGCGCCAGTGCTTCGGTCTCGTCGCGTTCGGGCTTCGGTTCGTGAAATGCCGCGATCACCTTGCGCGCAATTTCACTCGTCATCGGCGCCCCGCCCCGATGCGCCTCAGCGATGGCATCAAGGATTTCGGCGGCAGTGGCCTGCTTCAAAAGGTAACCACCCGCCCCCGCCCGCAACGCTTTGAAGATATGTTCGGCATCGTTGTAAACCGTCAGGACGACGACACTGAGATCCGGAAGCTGCGACTTCAAACGAGCCGTCACTTCAGGTCCCGACGAGTCGGGCAGATTCAAGTCCATGAGCACCACGTCCGGTGGATTTCGGGGAATCGCTTCAACGGCTTCCGCTCCTGTCGTGTACTCGCCAATGCAGGTGACGTCAGGCCTGGATTCGATCACCTTGCGCAGGCTTTTCCGAAAACGCACGTCGTCTTCAACTATGGCCACTTTGATCATCATCATCAAACCTTCGGCAGCGGAAGGCTGAAGGTTACTGCAGTTCCGCGGCCCTCGTCACTTGTGATTTCACAGTGACCGCCGAGGCGATCCAGGCGTGCGCGCATTCCTGCAAGTCCGTCCTGGCCCGCCTTGTGTTCGAACTTGCCGGCACCGTGTCCATTGTCCTCGATGCGGATTTGCAGTTGTCCGTCCGTTGCAAGAAACCGGATTTGGACTTCCGTGGCGCCCGAATGCCGCAGCACATTGTTCAATGCCTCCTTGAACGCGTGGAAGAGTTCATGGCGCCGCTCTGAATTGAGTGCCCGGCCCGTCAAAGGCCCGCTGATCTCAAGCCGGCATCGAATGCCAGCGCGGCCAAGCAGTTTTTGCGCGTATGGAAAAAGATAATCCACCAGCGACTCCGGCGTGTCGTTCGCAGGATTGATGGCCCACACAATTTCATCCAGGGAGGCCGCCAGCGACCGCGCGCGGCTGGAAATCTCACTGACGTGTTCGCGATGGGTTGATGCAAGACTGCCCGCGCCGGCGAGGTCGCCGAGGAGCCCGATCTCCGTCAACCCGATGCCGAGGTCATCGTGCAGATCCCGCGCGATGCGGGTGCGTTCCATTTCGACTGCGCGCTGGTGCTCGACACGTTCGAGCTGGAGTCGATGCCGCCGCCGCAGCGCGAACACGACGAGTCCGCACGCGATTCCGAAGCTGGCGGTGGTGGCAGCCACTTTGAACCAAAGCGTTTCCCAGACAAAAGGTTCGAACACGACTGGCAGCGAATCACCAACCTTGTTCCAGATGCCGTCGTTGTTACAGGCGGTGACTTTGAAGCGATATCGACCCGGGGGCGGATGCGCGTAACTGACTGTCCGGCGGTTTCCTGCATCGATCCAATTTTCGTCGAGTCCTTCAAGCTGGTAGCGGAATTGAACGTTTTCCGGGGCAACAAAGCTCAAGGCGGTGAATTCAAATTGGACCTGCTGCTTGCCAGGGCCGATGCGCAGTTCGCGCCGGGCCGGCCGGTTGCGCAATTCCACCGGCGCGGAAGTGTCGGAACGAGGCAGAAGCTGGTAGGCCGCGACCACGCGTTCATCCGCCAGCACACGTTCCACCACGACTTCCGGCGGGCGATAGTTCAAGCGGATCCGATCGAGGCGAACCTCGGCCAATCCCGACAGCATGGTGAAAATCAATCGTTGATCGAACGTTTGAATTGCAGCCGGGGCATAATCAAAGCTCGCCTGCAAGCCTGGCATCCCTTCGCCACGCCCATAAATCATCGGCGTCAGCCGCGTCACAAGTCCGCGCGCCAGGTCATCAAAGTCGCTCTCGCGCACCTGAAAAATTCCCTGGTTCCCGGCGAACCAAAGACTATCCCGATCATCGTGCAGAATTTGGGAGACGTAATCGTTCGGCAAACCGTGTTCCGTGGTGAAACGTTGGAGTTGTCCCGCCCGCAGGCGTCCCACGCCGCCGCCAGCAAAACCCAGCCACAGGTCCCCTTTCGGTGTTGCATGCAATCCACGAATCGACAGACCGGTGGTCTTGGAGGTTTCATCCACCAGGTCCTCTCCCGTCACGCGAATCAGCAGGCCATCCGATGCGCCCGCCCAGAAATTACCTGCTGCATCCTCCGCCATGGCGCGAACAAACCGCCGGCCCGAAGGCAGCGCAAAAGCACGCAACTGGTTTTCCCGAAGCCGGTAAATGAAGTCCGAGGCGTCCGTCCCAATCCACAAATCACCATTCCGTGCAACCAGGAATGCCCGCAGCGATTTCTCCTGCAACTGCTCGCGCACATTCAAGTTGGTGAACTTCCCGTCCTTCCATCGAAACAATCGCCCTCCCCGCGTGCCGACCCAAACGTTCCCCGCTTCGCCGGAAGCCACGCACGTAGCGTAGGCTTCCGGCCCACTGACCGCGATTGTTTGAATCTGCCAGCCCCCATTCTCCTCACGGGCAATGACTCCGTTGTCACCGACGGCCCAGAGCGCTCCCGTCGAATCCTGACAAACTGATTGAACGGCGGCGAAAGGCAGGCCGGCGTTCTGGCCCGTGAGCGTCGTCAGCCTTTGCCGGACACGATGCAAGCCGCCGCGCGAGCCCACCCAAAGATTGCCCTCGCGGTCATCCGTAAGACTCAAAATTCCCGCATTCGGCACCTCCACGCGTGTGACCTGGTTTGTTTCGCATCGATACAATCCAGCGGAAACGGTACCCACCCAGACAGCACCCGCCCTGTCTTCAAAAAGCACTGCGGGTTCCATCCCTGAGCGATCCCGCCTTTCTGCAGGAAGGCGGCTCCACTCTGTCGGTGCATTCGTGCCGTCGCATTTGAACAGTTGAAGGCCGGAACAAACCCAGACGCCACCATCGCGCGCCGGAGCCACCCGCAAGGATGAGGCGGCAAACACATGGCGCGGCTCGAAATTGCCGTCGCGGAAAATCCCAACGCTATTTCCCTTGGCGAACCACAACGTTCCGCTGCGATCGGTCGCGAGCCAGACGATGCCACTGCCGCGCGGCAGTCCTTCCGCCTGCGTAAAGATTTCGGCCTGTTCTCCCACCGCAAGCCGCACAAGTTTCCCGGCGCTATGGGCAATCCAAACTCCCCCAGCGCCGTCCACAGCAAGCGACCGCTGGGCTTCGTTCTTCAACAATCCCTGCTCGGCACCAAACATGCGCATCCCTGTGCCTTCGAAGCAAAACAGCACTCCTCCCTCCTCCTTCGCGAGCCAGATGCGGCCGTTCCGATCGAGCATTAACACCCGCATGGTGCCTGCTATCAACGCTGGGACACCGGGTCGATCGACGCGCTGGAACCGCACTCCATCAAACCGCACCAGGCCGCTCTGGGTAGCCACCCAGAGGAATCCGTCAGGAGCCTGCACCACTCCAATGACGCGATTCTCCGGCAATCCATCATCCGCCTGCCAGGTTCTGATGGAAAAGGATTCATCAGCATCCGTCGCCGATAAGGCGCATGTAACAAACAGGATCTGCGCCCCCAGCAAAAGAAGCGCACGCCAAACGGACTGGCTGCATCGGCGCATCAGACTGGGCTGGTGAGGGAACATGCTGAATTTCTAGTCATGGCTGCGTATCATTGAGCGACAAGTTCGCCCTGGTTGCAACCCGCTTCGTCACATCGAACTCGCAGCCCTTGCGCATGCGGGATCGGCCGCCGGGGAGCCGACTTGCAGCTTAAGGCTCAATACTGGCTGACGAGGATATTCGGCGCTGGTTGTCCTGTGCGGTATGGCTTTCAGTTTTCGTTTCAGCGTGTGGTTTGAGAATCCGTGTCCGTCCGTTGTTAACCTTCCTCTTCAATTCGCGAAAATGAGTGAAATTCGCGTAAACCTGTTTTTCCCCTTCCCGCTTTGGTTGCTGCTCTGCCGCGCGGTTGCAGGGCCGGTTCCACTGTCCACGCTTCACCGTAACCAGTCATGGTTCGCCGCGTCTCAACCGTTACGCCCGTGTAATCATCGATGTCACCTCGTGAACTAATGCAGTCCTCCATCCACAAAAAGCCATGCACCATGCCACCGCGGCGCTCACCCGCCTCTCTCACTATTCGAGCGTGCTCGCCATTGCCATCTGCGCGTCTGCGCTCACCGTCTCTGCCCAACTCGCACCGGTGAAACCCGGAGTGTACCGCTGGTCCGATCACACCGTGCAGGCGGACAGCAACCGCGAGACGCGGGCCATCCTGGAGGGGACGTCGCCGCACCTGTCATTTCTGAAGATCCATGCCACAACGCAGCCGGTCGGCGCCCAACCCCGGCCCGCGCGGGCGAACGACGACGCCGAGGAGTTGATCATCGTGAAGGAAGGCTTGCTCAAGATGACGTTCGACAATCACAGCGAAGTCCTCGCGGCCGGCAGCGTTGTGCACCTGATGCCGGGGCAGATGCATCAGATCGCCAACGTCGGCGATGTTCCGCTCACTTACTACGTGATGAAATATCGATCCGAAAAACCGATGCAGCTGGAGCGCGCCACGGCGTCCGGCGCCTCGCGCATGTTCGATGTGACGAAGCTCCCTCTCAAACCGAGCGCGCGCGGCGCGGGCCGTGCGTATTTCGACCGGGCGACAGCCATGTGCGAACGATTTGAACTGCACGTTACACAATTGCATCAGAGCGGCCCCAGCCACGCGCCCCATTCCCACGTGGAATCTGAAATCATCCTGGTCATTTCTGGCGACACGGAGATGAGCATTGACGGTAAGGATTACAAGGGTTCAGCAGGAGACTTTTACCTGGTTCCCTCGAACCAACCCCACGGCCTTCGCAACCTTTCGGACAAACCCTGCGCCTACTTTGCCTTCAAGTGGAAGTGACGCCTTCGGTCCATCCGTGGTTAAAGCTCCTCTCTTCAATTCGTGAAAATTCGCGAGAATTCGCGTAAACCCGTTTCCCCCTTCCGTTTCGTCGCGGCTCTGCCCCGCTGTGTGGTTCGTGGTTGCATTCGGTTTTGCAGGGTCGTCGAGGGTCGTGGAAATATCAGCGCGCTCGGTTTCGCACGTTGCCGCGCCCGCGGCAGGCACACTCCGTTCCGCGAAAGCCGCGTGTACAAAACAAAAGCCGGACAACAGGTCCGGCTTTACACACGGCGCAATGAGAACTTAACGCCGACGCCCATAACCTTACGCGAACCTTGGAATCGCGCATGTCCCCAGTGCTGGGGACAAAGCATGAAAAAAATGGTCGCTGCAGTCGGTGCTCCGAACATGGGGATCACCGCCGATGGCACATTCACCGGAATCAGGCTAGTGTCCGCCCATGTTCATCATCGGAATTGGAACTGCCGCCCCGCCAAATCGCTACTCGCAGATGCAATGCTGGGAGGCGCTTCAGTCGTCCATCCAGTTTCATCAGCTTGCCCCGCGTTCCCGCGCGATCCTTCGAAAGGTGCTCACGAACAACAATGGCATTGCGACTCGCCACCTCGCCTTCGACAACCTTTCCGAAGCCTTCGATCTCACGCCCGACGCCCTCCACCAGCGCTTCATCAAGACCGCGCCCGCGATTGCGTCGCAGGCAGCCGAACGCGCCATGAAAGATGCGGCAACGGATCCGAAGGACATCGATGCGCTCCTGATCAGCACGTGCACGGGGTACCTCTGTCCCGGCCTTACCAGCTACGTCGGCGAGCGGCTCGGGCTGCGGCCCGATGTCTTCGGCCTCGATCTCGTTGGCCAAGGCTGCGGAGCTGCGCTGCCCAATTTTCGTTCAGCCGAGGCACTGCTCAAGTCAGGCCAGGCAAAGCGGGTCCTTTCCATCTGCGTGGAAGTCTGCAGCGCTGCGTTTTACCTGGATGACGACATCGGCGTGCTGATCAGCGCGTGTTTGTTTGGCGATGGCGCGGGCGCCGCGGTGCTGGCAAATGAACCTTCCACCAACCGCCGCGTGAAGTGGCGAACCAGCCGCTCGATGCTTCAACCCAACGACCGCGAGTTGCTCCGCTTCGAACAGCGCAATGGAATGTTGCGAAACATCCTCGCACCGCAAGTGCCGTCGATCGCAGCCGGGCACGTCGAAAATCTCTTCACCTCCACGCTGCGCGATCATGCGGTGTCGCCCTCGGAAGTTGCAGGCTGGGTGTTTCATCCAGGCGGACGCGATGTCCTGACCGCGGTCCGTGATAAACTGAATCTGTCCGCCGATGACGTTCGCTGGAGCGAAGCCGTGCTGCGCGACTTCGGAAACATCAGCAGTCCGTCTGTTTACTTCGTCCTGCAAAATGCGCTTCAAGACAGCGTTCCTGACGGGCTGTGGTGGATGAGCTCGTTCGGAGCGGGGTTTAGTTGTCATGGCGCGTTGCTTGAGGTTGGGTAAACTCCACTGCAATGAACCGAGTTGTTCAACCTGAGTTGCTCGACGTCCTGTCGCCGCAAGATCCCAAGGCCATCCGCTCGCGCGAGGACCTGCGCCGTCTGAATGCCGCCATGGGCCATGCGCGGCTGCTTGCCGACAGCCTCCAGGCGCAACTGGAAAAACCAAAAGCTGTCACGCTCGTGGAGTTGGGCGCCGGGGATGGCATCTGCCTTCTGCGCGTCGCACAACGGCTCGGGCGCCGCAACCCTGCTGCGCGCGTGGACGTCACGCTGGTTGACCTGCAGAACCTTCTGACCGCTGAAACAGAACGGGATTTTGAGCGCCTCAACTGGCACGTGCGCGCTGTCCAATCGGATGTCTTCGATTTCCTGCAACGCGACCGTGATCGCAGCAACCTGATGTTCGCCAATCTGTTCCTGCACCATTTCACCGACCTGCAACTCAAGGATCTTTTGCAACTGATCAGCGAACGGACGGATTTCTTTCTCGCCCTGGAAACGCGGCGTGCCCGATTCCCGCTGATTGCCGGCTGGATGGTCGGGTTGATCGGCTGCAATTCCGTCACGCGCCACGATGCGGTCGTCAGCGTCGAGGGGGGATTCGCCGCCAACGAACTGGGCCGTCTCTGGCCGCGCGGTCCCGGCTGGCAACTCGACGAACACTCTGCTGGATTGTTCAGCCATCGATTCGTCGCAAAACGGGGTGGATGATGCCGGGAGACGCGCCCATTACAATCATTGGGGGCGGACTCGCAGGACTCGCTCTCGGGATCGGATTGCGCCAGCACCAGGTCCCAGTGACCGTTCACGAAGCCGGCAGTTATCCACGCCACCGCGTTTGCGGGGAGTTCATCAACGGGAAAGGACTCCGTGTTCTTGAAAAGCTTGCCTTGCGTTCGCGCCTGGAACAAGCGGGCGCAATCATCGCGACGACGGTTCAATTCCGGAGCCAGAATGCCTCGTCACCCGTGCGGCAAATTCCTCCTGCCTTTTGCCTGTCGCGCTATCGCATGGACCACATCCTTGCCGAAACTTTTCAACAGCTCGGAGGCACGCTCCTGACAGGCCAGCGCGTTCCCCGCTCGCTTGCCGGCGGCGAGGTCCAGGCGTCGGGCCGTCGCGCGAGTCCCACCGCTGCAGGGTGGCGGTGGTTCGGGATCAAGGCGCACGCGCGGGGAATTCACCTGGATGCAGATCTCGAAATGCATCTCTCAACCCGCGGATACATCGGGGTGAATCGCATCGATGCGGATTTGGTCAACGTGTGCGGGCTCTTCCGTGTGCGTCCAGGTGAAAGCCCGTCGGGCGCCCGACTCGACCTGTTGCGTCAAATGGCAGGAGCGTCGCTGAGGGCCAAACTCGAGCACGCACAGTTTGATGAACAGTCATGGTGTTCGGTCGCAGGCCTTTGTTTCCAATCGCACGCGCGCCCCGCGGACGAGCAACTCTGTCTCGGCGACGCGATGACAATGATTCCGCCAGTCACAGGAAATGGGATGTCGATGGCGTTCGAAAGCGCGGAGATTGCCATCGCGCCCCTGACGGCCTACTCGCGCGGCCAGTGCTCCTGGACCGAGGCCCGGCGAACGATTCAACGTCAATGTGAGGCCGCATTCGTGACGAGATTGCGATGGGCGGCATTGCTTCAGGCGTTGATGTTTGCACCGCTGGTGCATTCCCGCCTGGGCGCGTTTCTGTTCAAGTCCGATTTTTTATGGAATACGATGCTTTCGAGAACTCGCTGATCGGCGGAATCATTTTCAAACTCGAAGGCGATTCCATTATTCTCGATGTCAATGAAACCGCTCGCTGAGTGCCGCCTTTACACATTCGTTGATACCAGCTGTTTGAACGGACGGAGTCCTGAATTGATTGCGCAACAATTGTGCGACGGCGGCGCCGACCTGATTCAACTGCGCGCCAAGGATGCTCCGCTGGATGATGTCCGCCGCATGGCGCAATCGATTCTTTCGATCACCCAGCGCAACGGCGTGGGCCTTGTGATCAACGATCATCCCGCTGTTGCAGTGGAACTGGGAGCGGAACTTTGCCATCTCGGCCAGGAGGATTTTTTCGATGCAGGGCGCACGCATGTTTCGGAACTGAAATCGGCGGGCGTGAATCTGCACATCGGCTTAAGCACGCATGAGCCCAGCCAGGCGAAACGCGCGATCGCTGCAGGGGCGGATTACATCGCCATCGGTCCCGTCTTTGCCACGCCCACCAAGCCGTATGCGACGGCTGTGACGCTCGATTACGTCGGCTGGGCGGCGGCCAATGTGACGATCCCCTGGTTCGCAATCGGAGGAATCAATCTTACGAATATAGACGCTGTGATTGCGGCAGGGGCCCGGCGCATCTGCGTCGTCTCCGCAATTTTAAACGCACCCGACGTTGCAGAAGCCTGCCGCGCCTTTCGCGAGCGCCTGTTCATCCGTGGTTAAACTTGGTCTGTAATTCGCGGCAATTAGCGTAAACGCCGTTTTGGTTCGATGTTGGCATTTCAGGCTTTAGCGTTTCACGCCTTCTGGCAGTGCGTGTTCATCTGTGTCCATTCGTGGTTCAATCCGAAATGCCTCACGCGGAGGTCGCAAAGGGCGCGAAGGAAAGAAAGGTTGAACAGGAGCACGCAGAGTCAGCAGAGATGGCAGAGAGAAGGCCGCGAAATTGGCGTAAGACAATTTTTGCCTTTTCGGAATCCGTACTGCTATCCCGCAACTTCTTGTTCTTTTGGCAACATTTTACGAGGCGCATGTTTATCCGTGGTTGGACGATCCGCTCAAACTCTTCGTCCTCTATCTCTGCGAGCTTCTGTTCAACGCCCCTGCAGCAAACGGCTTCACGCGAATCCCGCTAATTTCGCGGAGTGCTGCTAAAACGATTCATCGCATTCAGCCTTCGCATGCGCGGGGTTTCGTGTGGTTCGTGTGGTTCGTGGTTAAAATCGGATACGCCGAAACCTTGAACAGGAGCACGCAGAGATGACAGAGAAAAGGCAGACGACGCTGTTTCCGAATCCGTGTTTCTCCGTGTCCATCCGTGGTTAAGTTCCTCTCTTCAATTTCGTGAAATTCGCGTAGACCCGTTTTCCCATTCCGGCCGTTTTGGTTGCGGCTCTGGCGCGCTGTGTCCATCCGTGGTCAAAGGCTTTGGTTCTGTACGCGGTGCGCCGAAGTTTTTCGGCTTTCCGCGTTCACCGGCTCCCTTTATGTTGCGCGCCATCCGTTTGAACCCTGAACTGCCAATCTGTTGTTGAACACTGCATGAGCGTTTTAATTGTCGGCTCCACCGCCCTGGATTCCATCAAAACTCCCAAAGCGGAAAACCCGCGCCTGCTCGGCGGCTCAGCCAGTCACGCCGCGGTCGCCGCGAGCTTCTTCAGCCCGGTCAAACTCGTAGGCGTCGTCGGCAAGGATTTTCCAAAGCGCTACATCGACCTCTACCGCCGCCACAAGATTGACATCGAAGGCCTGCAAATCCTGGAGGGAAATACGTTTCACTGGTCGGGCGAATACGAAGTGAACATGAACAATCGGCGCACCCTGCTCACCGAGCTCGGCGTGTTTGAAACGTTCACCCCGACGCTGCCGAAGTCCTACCAGAAATCGGAATTCGTGCTGCTGGCCAACATCGCCCCCGCACTGCAATCGCACGTGCTCACGCAGATGGAAAAACCCAGGTTCGTGGCCGCCGATACCATGGACCTCTGGCTCAACATCGCAATGCCGGACCTGCTCAAGCTGCTGAAGAAGGTCGATGGTTTCGTGCTGAACGATAGCGAAGCGCATCAGCTCACGAAGGAAGACAACGTGTTCGGGGCCATCCGCAAAATTCACAAGCTCGGGCCGAAATACGTCATCATCAAGAAAGGCTCGCACGGTTCCGTGTTGTCGAGCCCGCGCGGCTTTTTCATCTGCCCCGCTTACCCGCTTCAGAAAGTGGTGGATCCCACGGGCGCCGGCGATTCGTTTGTCGGAGGCATGATGGGATACCTCGCAACTGCAAAGGGATCGATCGACGACAACATCCGCCGAGGCATGGTGTTCGGCAGTGTCACGGCATCGTTCTGCTGCGAAGGTTTCGGGCTCACGAAAACGACGCACGTCACTCGCGCACAGATCAATCAGCGCGTGAAGGAACTCGAGAAGCTCGTGAAGTTCTGAAAGGCCGCGCGGCAGCCGTGGCGGAACGGTGGCCTAGATCTGGAAATCCAATCCAGTGGTCTTTTCGGCCTTGTTCAACACCCGCATGTCCAGTCCGTCGTAGATGACGAGGGAATTGGGGGCGACACTGTTCATGATGAACACGTTTCCGCCGATCGTGCTGCGCGCCCCGATGACGGTTTCGCCGCCGAGGATCGTTGCGCCAGGGTAAATTGTCACGTGATCCTCAATGGTCGGGTGCCGCTTCGCGCCGCGAAGCTGCTGCCCTCCAGCCGTGCTTCGCGCCCCAAGCGTCACGCCGTGATACATCTTCACATGGTTGCCAATCACGGCGGTCTCTCCCACGACCGTTCCCGTCCCGTGATCGACGAAGAAGTGCGTGCCAATCTTCGCGCCCGGATGAATATCCATTCCAGTCCGCGCGTGGGCCCATTCCGTCATGATGCGCGGGATCAACGGAATGTTCTTGCGATACAACTCGTGCGCGAGCCGCTGCACGGCAATCGCTTCAATGAAGGGATAGGCCACGATGATCTCCTCTCGGCTCAACGCGGCGGGATCGCCGTTGAACGCAGCCTCCGTGTCGGTCTGCAGCAACTCGCGAATTGCGGGAAGGCTTCCGAGGAATTCCATGGTGAGCTGGTGAGCATGCTGGCGGAGATGCGTCCGCGGGGCATCCGGCGGCGGGCTGTATTCCAGGCTTTTGTAGACTTCGTCCTCGAGCGCGCCAAGCACGGTGTCCAGCAACGCTGCGGTTTCCACCTTGATCTCTGACGAATGAATCAGTTTCTCATCGAAGAATCCCGGGAACAGCAGGCGGAGCAGGTCAATGGTGAGAACGGTGATCGTCCGCTTAGACGGGAGGTTTTTGCCGTCGAGATGGTTAATGCCGCCGGACTTGGCGTAGGAGGCGATGAGGCGATCTGTCAACTGTGTGACCGTAGGCTGCACGGGCGCAGTATTCCGCAAGCCGGTTCAAAGTTCAAAGGGCAAAGTGCGTTCTGCGAGCGAACTGCGAGGCTAAAGGACTGCGGGACTACGGGACTACGGGACTACGGGACTACGGGACTACGGGACTCGACGTCTCGAGCAGCTGAACGCGCTGGGTCTTTCGTCGCCATATTCCCTGTGAGTGGCCAAACAAAATAACCTCACGCGGAGGCCGCGAAGCGCGCGAAGGAGCCGGCTTTGAACGGGAGGGCAGGCTTCAGCCTGCTTCAGCGTGACCCACGCGGCCGTAGTGGAACTTTCAGTTATCAGCGTTTGGTTTGACAATCCGGGTCCATCCGGGGTCAGATTTCATTTCCAATGGCAGCGCCCTATTTCGTGTGATTCGTGGTTACTTGTCTTTCCCCCTTCCAATTAGCGAAAATTCTCGTCATTCGCGTAAACGGCGTTTCGTCTTTTCTGATCCGTGTTCATCCACGATCCAAGAAAACACATCGAACAGGAGCACGCAGAAATAACGGAGAGGGGAGCGTGGACGGTTGAAAGTTGAAGGTTTGCGGGTCCGCGGTCCATTGCTATTTGTTTCTTTAGCCCCTTGGTCTTTTAGTCTTTTAGTCTTTTAGTCTTTTAGTCCTTTGGTCCTTCAGTCCTTCAGTCCTTTAGTCCCTCCCCGGTCTGCATGCGTGGCAAGCCTCAGCGGCCCATCGCCTCACTTCCGAATAACGCTATCCCGCTGCGACCAGTCTGGCAGGGCTTCGGGATGATCCAGGTTGTAGTTCAATCCCCTGCTCTCTGGACGCCCCAGTGCACAGCGAACGATCAATTCAGCCACCGTCGCAATATTGCGCAGCTCCAACAGGTCGGCCGTGACAATGAAGTCCCAATAGTATTCCTGGATTTCCTCCTGAAGATTGGCGATCCGCTTCAGCGCGCGCTGAAGCCGCTTGTTGGTCCTGACGATTCCAACGTAATCCCACATGCAGCGGCGAATCTCGTCCCAGTTATGCGCCACGACAACGAGCTCGTCAGGATTGTTCGCCTTGCCGGAATGCCAGTCAGGAATCTCCAATCCATTCGCCGGGTGTTCGTGGCCAATGACTTTTCTCGATGCCCGATGCGCGCAGACCAGCGCTTCCAGCAATGAATTGCTTGCCAGCCGATTCGCGCCATGCAAGCCGGTGCAGGCTGCTTCGCCGACAGCATACAGGCCCGCGATTTCGGTCTCGCCATCCACATTCGTCTGAACGCCACCGCATTGGTAATGCGCCGCAGGAACGACCGGAATGGGCTCCTTGGTGATATCAATCCCATAACGCAAACACGTTTCGTAAATGTTCGGAAAACGCTCGATGATGAACTTTGCAGGCTTGTGCGTGATGTCGAGATGCACGCAATCCGCGCCGCTCTTTTTCATTTCACTGTCGATGGCGCGGGCCACCACGTCGCGGGGAGCGAGCGATTTGAGCGGATGGTACGCGTCCATGAATTCGCGGCCGTCGAGAGTCCTGAGAATGCCACCTTCGCCGCGCACCGCTTCACTGATGAGAAACGACTTCGCGGCAGGATGATAAAGGCAGGTGGGATGAAACTGAACGAACTCCATGTTCGCGATTGCAGCGCCAGCCCGGTAAGCCATGGCGACACCGTCGCCCGTGGCGATATCGGGATTCGTCGTATAAAGATACACCTTCCCGCAGCCGCCCGTTGCCAGCAGCGTCACGGGCGCGGCGAACGTCTCCACGCGTCCGGCCGCCTTGCTAAGGACGTAAACACCCACGCAACGGTTTTCGCCGAGATAGCCAAGTTTCTGGCTCGTGATGAGATCGATGGCGAGGTGATTTTCGAAGATGGTGATGTTGGGTTGCGCGGCGATGGCCGCGAGCAGCGCGCGCTCGATTTCACGGCCTGTTACATCCTTCGCGTGAAGAATCCGGCGGCGGGAATGTCCTCCTTCGCGCCCGAGATCCAGCTCGCGCCCGCCTGGCGAATCCGCAGCTTCGCGTTCGCTGAACTTCATTCCCAGCTCGATGAGTTCCTGGATGCAAGCAGGCCCTTCCTCGACGATCGTTCGAACCACATCTTCATGACACAATCCCGCGCCCGCTTCCAATGTGTCGCGCACGTGCATCTCGAAGGAATCCTCCTTGCTCGTCACGGCCGCGATGCCGCCTTGCGCGTAATTGGTATTCGACTCCGCTTTGTTCTTTTTGGTGATGATTCCGACCCGTCCGTGCGGCGCGACTTTAAGGGCGAACGACAGCCCGGCAATGCCACTGCCCAGAACGAGGAAATCGAAGTGCTTCATGAGGCGCCAAAGTTCAAACTTCGATGTTCAAAGATCAAGGACGCTCTTGAAGGTCATAGCAGCGCGTTGTCAATCAGCCGTGTCTTGCCGATGAAAACCGCCAGCGCCATCTGCACGCCCCTGCCCACCTGTTTCACGGGCAGCAGCGTTTTGGGATCGAAAAACTCGATGTAATCCACCCGCGCTGCGGGTTCTGCCTGGATCAGCTGGCACAACTGCGCCTGCAATCGGTCCGCGGTGATTCGCTGCCCCCTGGCAACGCTGACGCGGGCCTTCTCGATGCAACGCCAAAGGACCAGGGCCTGGGTTCGCAGTTCCCCTTCCAGGTATTTGTTGCGCGAACTCATTGCGAGCCCGTCGGCTTCGCGCAGAGTCGGCGCGACAATGACTTTCACGGGGAAGTTCAAGTCGGCCGTCATGCGCCGGATAATTGCCGCCTGCTGAAAATCCTTTGCGCCAAACACGGCGGCGTCGGGCACAACGATGTTAAACAGCTTTGCCACAATCGTTGTCACCCCGCGAAAATGGGCTGGCCGCGATGCGCCTTCCATTCGTTTTGACAAGGATTCCTCCACCACATAGGTGCTGTACAATCCGTCGGCGCGGCCTGGATACATGGCGTCGTCGGTTGGCGTGAACACCACATCGACTCCAGCATCGCGACAGAGATTGCGATCGCGTTGCAGGTCGCGCGGGTAGCGGGAAAAATCCTCGTTCGGTCCAAATTGTGTCGGATTGACGTAAATGCTGATTACCACTTTGCCATCGTCGCCCACGAGCCGCCGCGCGCGCTGCACGAGGCTGATGTGTCCCGCATGCAGGTAACCCATTGTGGGAACAAACCCGATGCTGATCCGTTGCCCGCGCCAAGCCAGGGCGCGGAGTTGCATGGCACGAACGCTCGAAATTGTCTGCATGATTCCGAACAGTGCGGAAGGCGGTGCTGGGTGGCAATTGGAAATGCATGTCCCACTCCACCGGGGATGGACTAACCGTCTGTAAAATCCTGGTGATCTGTAATAACCAACTGACCCTCTCGCCCGGTCAAGTCCTGATCTAAATTTGTCACTTCGCGCGGAGCGGAAGTGACCTGATTATCTTGTCCGCGAAGCGGCTCGACGGGGTGGTCGGCGAGTGGGGTAGCGCCGATCGGAGCCGGACCTCGAACGCTCGTTCGCGGCTC
>DASPIL010000097.1 GCA_035629175.1 Verrucomicrobiia bacterium
CGCGCATCCTTGCCGCCCGGACGAACCTTTAAGCACGAGAGGCACTCAGATTCTTTCAACCCGCTCGGCTTCGTTTGAGGTTCCTTCCACCGGGCTGGAAGCCCGGCTCCACGGCAGGCAAGGATGCCTGACGCCACGGGCCCCAACCGAACGCCCTTGATCCCGCAATGCGCGGCGATAGCATCACGCAGTGATCGAACTGGTTCGAAACCTTGAAACCACAATCCAATCGCGCCGCCTGCTAAACGATGGCCAGCGCGTGCTGGTCGCGGTTTCGGGTGGTGTCGATTCCATGGTGCTTCTGCATCTCCTGCACTCCCTCTCCGTCAGTCATCGCTGGACTCTATCAGTCGCGCATTTCAATCATCAGTTGCGCGGCCGCAGCGGCAATGCGGATGAACGCTTCGTTCGCGAGGCGGCGCTCAGGCTGAAGCTGAAGTGCTTTTCTGAAGGTGCGAATGTGAAGGCTTGCGCGGCGAAGGAAAAGATCTCCGTGGAAATGGCCGCTCGCAAATTGCGTCACGAATTCCTCGCCCGCACTGCGCGAGAGCAACGCATCCCGACTGTTGCGCTTGCGCATCATGCAGACGATCAGGTGGAACTTTTTCTTCTTCGGCTCTTGCGCGGCAGCGGAGAGGAAGGCCTTGCTGGCATGCGTTGGAAGCGTTCGTCGCCGGCTCATCCCCGGGTCACTCTAATCCGCCCGCTCCTCGATTGTCCGAAAACCGCGCTGCTCGCGTACGCGAAGGAGCAGGGAATCTGGTTTCGAGAGGATGCCAGCAACGATTCGCTCGAGATCCAAAGGAACCGGATCCGCCATGAACTTGTGCCCTTGCTGCAATCGAAGTATCAACCCGCGCTCTTGCGGGTTGTTGCCCGTGTGGGTGAGCTTTCGGGTGCGAACGCCGAATTCGTTGCGCAGGCTGCGCGAAATTGGCGCGATGATCCAAAATCGCCATTTGCGGAACTTCACGTCGCGCTTCAGCGATCCTGTTTGCAACAGCAGTTGGTGGAACTTGGAATTCCGCCGCACTTTGAATTAATCGAGGCATTGCGCCTTAGGCCCGGAAAGCGCATTTCGTTCGGCCCGCGCGAATTCCTGAGTTGCGGACGGGACGGGCGAATTAAAAAGGAAAGCGTCACGCGCTTTCAGACCAGAGCCCCAGCCGTGGAGGTCGCACTGAGCGGACGTGCAGGCAAACTGAACTTCAACGGCCTTGAAATCACGTGGAAGCTGACAAAACCCACGAACAATTCGCTGCCTGGGCGTCGTCCTCGGCTTGAAGTGTTTGATGCGGACCGCGTCGGACCCGCGGTTCTTTTGCGACACTGGCAAGCCGGAGATCGATATCAACCGATTGGAATGCCGGGTTCCGTGAAGTTGCAGGACCTGTTTACGAACGCCCGAATCCCACGCGACGAGCGGCAGCGACTCGCGGTCGCGTGTACTGGCTCGGGGGAGGTCTTTTGGGTCGAAAAGCTGCGTATTTCGGAGCAGTTCAAGATCACGCCATCCACAACTCGTCGCTTGCTTTGGCAGTGGAAGCCCCGTTAAATCCCCCCGGTTGCGGGTAAATCCCCATCGTGTTAACTTGCGGCCAACCAAATCTCATGGCTGAAGACAATAAAATGAATGATGACGACAAAAACTCCCGAAAGGGTGGGGAGTTTCGTGTTCCGCCGCGCACGTGGGTCGTCTGGATCGCAATCATCGGCAGCATCATCATGCTCGTGATGATGCGCGGCAAAATGGACCCGCCAGGGACCCTGCTTTCGCAGCCGGAGTTCATGGCAAAAGTGGACGCCAATCTCATCGCGCCCGGCGCAAAGATCAGCTACACGCAACAATCCCTGCTGCAGGAAATCTCGGGCGCCTATTACAAGGCGGATGCAAAAGGCGAAGCCATCAAGGGCGAGACGATACCGTTCCGCGCCAAGGTTCGGCTCACGGACGAAGCCGAGAACAAGCTGTACGCAACGGGCAAGTTTGTGGCGCACGAGTCCAATCAGATTCTCGTTGGTCTCATTTGGAGCATCCTTCCGATTCTCGCAATCGCCGCCTTCATCTGGTTCTTCTTTATTCGCCAGATCAAGATGGCTGGAAAGGGCGCGCTCAGTTTTGGCAAGAGCAAGGCCCGCCTGCTCGCCAAGGAACGCAACAAGACCACGTTCAAGGACGTTGCGGGAATTGATGAAGCCATCGAGGAAGTTTCCGAGCTGGTTGAATTCCTCAAGGATCCCAAGAAGTTTCAGCGCCTCGGCGGCCGGATTCCCAAGGGTGTCCTGATGGTTGGACCTCCCGGAACTGGAAAGACGCTGCTTGCGAAAGCAATCGCAGGCGAAGCAGATGCCGCGTTCTTCAGCATCAGCGGATCAGACTTCGTTGAAATGTTCGTGGGCGTTGGCGCCAGCCGCGTTCGCGACATGTTCGAGCAGGCGCGCAAGAACACGCCGTGTTTGATTTTCATCGACGAAATTGACGCTGTCGGCCGGAGCCGTGGACATGGCCTGGGTGGCGGCAACGATGAACGCGAACAAACGTTGAATGCGTTGCTGGTTGAGATGGATGGCTTCGACACACAGGAAGGCATCATCATCATTGCGGCAACGAATCGGCCCGACGTTCTCGATCCCGCGCTCCTGCGCCCGGGACGTTTTGATCGCCAGGTGACCGTCAACCTGCCTGACGTTCGCGGACGGGAAGCGATCCTCAAGGTGCATGCGAAGAACGTGAAGCTCCTCCCTGGGGTGGATCTTTCGATCATTGCCCGTGGCACTCCTGGATTCTCTGGCGCAGAGCTCGCCAATCTTTTGAACGAAGCGGCCCTCCTTGCAGCCCGCACCAACAAGAAGGGCGTCGGCATGCAGGAACTGGAAGAGGCGCGCGACAAGGTGCGCTGGGGCAGGGAACGGCGAAGCCTCGCCATGACAGATGAGGAGAAGAAGTTTACGGCGTGGCACGAGGCGGGACATGCGCTCGTGAACGTGATGCTGAAACATACGCATCCGCTGCACAAGGTGACGATCATTCCGCGCGGGCAATCGCTCGGGGCCACGATGTACCTGCCCAAACAGGACATCCACAGCCGCAAGCGCAAGGAAATGCTGGATGTGATCGCAGTCACCATGGGCGGGCGAATCGCCGAAGAGATTGTCTCGGAGGACATTTCAACGGGCGCCTCCATGGACATTCAACAGGCGACGCAACTCGCGCGGGCAATGGTTTGCCAGTACGGCATGAGCGAGAAGCTGGGCATGGTCCAGTATGGTGACGATGACGAGTATGTCTTCCTCGGCCGTGAAATGGCGCGAACGAAGAACTTCAGCGAGCACACCGCGGAAGAGATCGACAGTGAGATCAAGCGGATTATCGACGAAGCCTACAATGTTGCGCGCGAAATCATTTTCGGAAATCGCGACAAGCTGGAGCTGATTGCAAAATCCCTGCTCGAATATGAAACGCTGGAAGGCTCGCAGGTTGAGGAGATCATCCAAACCGGCAAGTTCACTCCACCTCCGCCCCCGGCCAACATCGAGCCTCCCCACGGAGCGCCCGCTGGAACCCCATTGCCGGAGAATCCGACAAAGCCGTCGTCACCCAAGTTGCCCGGGCTCGGCAACCCGGCCCCCGCGCCCGTTTAAATTTTCGCAAGGCAATCCTTCAACCCGGCAGTGAACCTGCCGGTTTTTTTATTGCGATCGAATGCGTGCCGTGAACGCGTAACGTCCCGATTGAACTTCGAAAGTTCCAGGCTCGTGTGGGTTGAGGAGTCGAATGCCGGCGGATTTTTCAGCAGGAATACCGCCTTCCAAAATCTCGCACGTGCCATGGGGAAGGGTGACGATCGCAGATGTGTTTGCGGGAATTGTCAGGTGCAGTTCGAACGCATTGCCTTCGAGAGTCCATCGGCTCTCAATTCTTCCGTGGATAGAGTCGTAACGCGCATCGGCTGATGAAATTCCAAGCCCGAGCCACGGCCTGATAACGAATCGTTTGAAGCCTGGAATCTCCGAATCCAGTTCAATGCCGGCCACGTGCCGATAGAGCCATTCGCCGACGGAGCCCAGCGAGTAATGATTGAATGAGTTCATCGCGGGATTGAAGAACCCGTCCTTCTCAGTCCAGCCGTTCCAACGCTCCCAAATCGTCGTGGCGCCATGGATCACGGGGTAAAGCCAGGAAGGATAATCCTGGTTGAGAAGCAGGCGATACGCGACGTCTGCGTGGCCACTCAAAGTCAGGATGGGATTCAAGTGGCTGATGCCGATGAAGCCCGTGCTCAGGTGCCAATTGAGGTTGCGGATATTTTCGACGAGATGATCTGCAGCGCGGCTGCGCACTTCCTGCGGCAGCAGGTTGAACGCGAGCGCAAGGAGATACGCGGTTTGGGTTTCAACTTCAAGCCGGCCATCATTTCGCAACCACTCTTTCTGGAATGCGTTTCGCACGGATTCAAACATGCGATCGAAACGTTCAGCGTCAGAGTCGCGTCCGAGTTCGCGCGCCATTCGCGCCATCTTCGCCGCGTCATCAGCCCAATACGCGGTGGCGAGCAGCGTCTTCATCGGCGATTGCGTGCGGAACTCGCGGTCCGACGGAATGCACAGCCAGTCACCGTAATTGTTGTTGAGCGCGTTTGCGCGGATTCCATTGGGGTTGGATTTCTCCAGCCAGTCCAGCCATCGCACCATCGAATCCCAGTGGCGTTCAATGATGCGTCGATCGCCGTACACACGCCATAGCGTCCACGGCACAATGATTCCCGCATCCGCCCAGCCTGCAGCGCCGCCCAATCCGTCCAGGCCTGCAAAGCCTTCGCCTTCGCGGAGGCGCGGGGCGACATCGGGAAAAATGCCGTCGACATCCTGCGAGTCAGTGACATCAATCATCCACTTGGTGAAGAACGCCGCGACATCCATGTTGTACGTTGCCGTGCGAAGGAACACCTGCGCATCGCCCATCCAGCCAAGCCGCTCATCGCGTTGCGGGCAATCGGTCGGCACCGATAGGAAATTTCCTTTCTGACCCCACAGCGCATTTTGCCAGAGCCGGCTCACAAGCGGATGCGAACACTCGAAGTGGCCGGCAGCAGGCGTTGCGGACATCACGACGCAGCCGGAAATCTTTTCCAGCGGCAGCGCGTTTTCGAGTCCGGAGAGTTCAACATATTGAAATCCGTGAAATGTGAATCGCGGTTCCCAGGTCTCCTCGCCGTCGCCTTTGAGAATGTAGATATCCGTGGCGCGGGCGCGGCGAAGATTATCCGTGTAAAGCGTGCCGTCGGGGTTGAGGCGCTCGGCGTGCCGCAGTTGAACGCGCGTTCCTGCCGCGCCTTGAACCGCGATTCGCATCCATCCTGCAATGTTCTGGCCCAGATCGTAGATGAACACGCCTGGCTTAATCTCGGTGACGGAAACAGGCCGAAGTGTTTCGACCACGCGGACAGGTTCGGAGCGCTGCGCAACCAGTGGAAGTTCCCGATCCGTATCGCGGCTCTTGTTGTTCGAAAAGCCAAACTTCGGGATGTGAACCCTGGCGGGCGGGACTTCAATCGCGTGCAGCCAGGCCGAATCATCGAACCCAGGCCGATCCCACCCAGCGCGGTCGCGTTGGGCATCGTAGGTTTCGCCCATCATGAAATCAGCTGACAGGATGGGTCCCGTCTCGCAACGCCATGAGCGATCGCTTGTGATGATGATTTTCTTTGCTGGGCGGTTAAGCACCTCCTCTCCCCGTCCCTCTTCTCCATTCGGAATGGAGGAGAGGGTGGCCGAAGGTCGGGAGAGGAGGGGTCCTGTGGGTTCCGGGAATTCAACACGCGAAGTCTGCGCTTCGATTTCCAACTGAACGAGCAGGCTGTTTTGCAAGGTTCCATATTGTCCCCGCACCTCCTGCCAGCCCACAAACCCACTCCACCAACCATCGCCAAGAAATGCGCCCAGAGCATTCTCGCCGCGGCGGAGCAGGGGAGTGACGTCGAACGCGCGATAGTGCAAGCGCTTGTTGTAATCCGTCCATTCAGGAATGAAGCGGTCCTCCGTCACGCGGTGTCCGTTCAGTTGCAGGTCGACGATGCCGCGCGCGCTCACGTAAAGCGTTGCGCGTTGGATTATTCCCGCCACCTCAAAGTGTTTTCGCAGCAGGGGACACGTGCCCGGCTGCGTCGGAGTTGATTCAAGCGCGTCGGCGTCGCGGCGAATGATCTCGGGATCGTGCGAAATCCAACGGGCCTGCCAGTCATTCGGGTTCAACAATCCCATCGTCCAGAGTGCGGGCGCACTCGTGATCGCCTGGCCCTGTTCATCCCAGATCGTCACGTGCCAATGACATTCCATGCGCGAGCTCAGCGGCGAACCGGCGTAGGCAATGTGGGTCGATTGATCTCCCTCAATCCGGCCGCTGTCCCATAGATCCGCGCGGTTGCTTGCCAGAAGTTTCGAGGAACTCGCGACGCGGATCTGCCACGCCGTTTGCTTTGCGCCGCGGCGATCGGATTGCAGGATCCAACTCAACCGCGGCTGGATTTCGTCAATGCCAAGCGGGTTCTGCAAGTATTCGCATCGCAGGCGCGAAATGCGGATGGGTCCTCGAATGTCAGGCTGATTCATGTTCCCGCGCGCTCCGATTCAATCTGCTCGAGTGACTTTCCGGACGTGTTGGGCATGAAAAAGAATCCGACTGCGCCGCTGATCACCAGGAAGATCGTGAGCAGCGAGGCGAGCAGCGGAATTCCACCTGAACCCGTGAGCACTGGCACGAAGAAGCTCCAAATGCCGACGGCGATGCGCGCCACCCCGAACGTGATCCCCTGGGCGGTTCCGCGCAGCATCGTGGGAAACAGTTCCTGGCTAAACACCTTGTAAAACGCCTCGCCGGCAAGCGCGGCGCCGCCCGCGAAGAGGACGATGTTCACCACGATCACGGGAATGCTGAAAGGCAGCAGAATCAAAAGACCATAAGCAACGATCTGCGTGATGGCTCCAATGCCCCACAGCAGCTTCCGTGTGCTGTGACCTCGATCGGCGTAAGGCATGAATACCGTGACGGCCACGATCATGGCCGTGATGAATGCGGCGCTGGGCAGGCCGACGCCGAGGGCCTGGTTGTCGGCGTTGTGTTTGGTGATGAGATACGAATTAAAGGCGCCTGCTGTTCCCGCAGCGAGATT
>DASPIL010000098.1 GCA_035629175.1 Verrucomicrobiia bacterium
AGCTTCCACGGCCATTTCAATCTCACGCAGCGACCGCGGTGGCTGATGCTCAGAGTTCATCCGGTTCCTTTGGTTGGTGGGTTTACGTCGATTGAGGAACCGTTCACGCACTCATTGTGGGGGCAGTGTCAAGATGCACCCTGCATCGGCTCCTGGACCTGCGGCCCCTTGTGTTCATCGGGAAGATCTCCTACGGCATATACGTCTGGCACTTCCCCATTCTCTGGTTTCTTGAACGATCGGCTTCTCCGCGGTTGTGGCTATTCTGGCCAGCGACCATCGCCGCCACGCTGCTTTCCTACTACCTGCTGGAGCGCCCCTGTCTCAGGCTTAAGGCGAAGTTTTCCGGCGTTGACGGATTGCACCGGCGCCACCGCGGCCAAACCTGAGACTTCGTCACTGCACGACGCCGAAATGCTGCGCGCACCCGTTCGCGTGCTTGTTTCCATGCACTGCACTCCCTAGATTCTGGCGAATGAGCACAGCGTTGAACGAGCAGGTGCAAGCGACCACGGCCTGGATCAAAACCCTTCGGCAGGAAATCTCCAAAGTCATCGTGGGCCAGGAACCGCTTGTGGATCGCCTGCTCGTGGGGCTATTAGCCAACGGCCATGTGCTGCTCGAAGGAGTTCCGGGGCTTGCCAAGACGTTGTCCGTTCGCACCCTCGCGACGGCCATTCATGCAACATTCCGTCGAATCCAGTTCACGCCCGACCTGCTCCCTGCCGACATCACGGGGACGCTGATTTACAGTCCGCAGGACGGAAAATACCACGCAACGCGCGGGCCGATTTTTGCGAACTTCGTTCTCGCCGACGAAATCAACCGCGCGCCCGCGAAGGTTCAATCCGCGTTGCTGGAAGCTATGCAGGAACGCCAGGTCACGTTGGGCGGCGAAACGATGCCCCTGCCGTCGCCCTTCCTTGTCCTGGCCACCGAGAATCCGATCGACCAGGAAGGCACTTATCCGCTGCCCGAGGCGCAGGTGGACCGCTTCATGTTCAAGGTGCTTCTGGATTATCCTGCGTTCGACGACGAACGTCTGATCCTGGATCGGATGGCAGCAACCGCGCCGGAGATGCACGTGAAACCGGTTGTCAATCTCGAGCAGATCCTGGAAACGCGAAAGATCGTGGACCAAATCCATGTCGACGCGAAGATTCGCGACTACATTGTGCACGTTGTGTTCGCCACTCGAAAACCGGAGAACTACAAGCTCGATGTGAAGCACTTCATCCAGTTCGGGGCCTCACCCCGCGCCACGATCAACCTGACGCTCGCGGCGAAGGCATGGGCGCTTTTGCAGGGCCGCTCGTATGTGACGCCGGAGGATGTGAAGAGCATCGGGCCGGATGTGCTGCGCCATCGCATCATCCTGACCTATGAGGCCGAGGCGCGGGCGGTGACCAGCGATGTCATCGTGAGCCAGATTTTCAAGACCGTCCCGATTCCCTGAGGCCGGATCGATCATCCAAACCCATTGTTAATCCTGAGAATTGTATGAACGCCCTACGCACCTGTGCGCTGCTGCTGGCTGGAATGGTGTTTGTGAATGCCGCTGAGCGCCACACGTTCACCATTGGCACGAATGATTTTCTCCTCGACGGCCAGCGTCTGCAGATTCGCTGCGGCGAAATGCACGCCCCGCGCGTGCCGAAGGAGTATTGGCGGCATCGGCTTCAAATGATCAAGGCGATGGGGCTGAACACGGTTTGCGCCTATCTCTTCTGGAACATGCACGAGCCGCGCCCGGGCGAATTCAACTGGTCGGGCCAGGCCGATGCGGCGAAGTTTTGCAGAATCGCGCAAGAGGAGGGATTGTGGGTGATGCTGCGGCCGGGGCCATATGCGTGCGCGGAATGGGAGATGGGAGGCTTTCCGTGGTGGCTGCTGAAGCATCAGGACATCCAGTTGCGCAGCCGTGATCCGAACTACCTGAATGCCGCCAAACGTTACCTCAAGGAAGTAGGCCGCGTGCTCGGGCCGTTGCAGGTTTCGAAAGGCGGGCCCATCCTTATGGTTCAGGTGGAAAATGAATACGGTTTCTTCGGCAAGGATCCTGAATACATGGGCGAACTCCGCCAGGCGCTGCTGGACGCGGGATTCGATGTCCCGCTGTTCGCCTGCAATCCGCCTTACGCGTTGAAGAACGGTTACCGCGCCGACCTTTTCCCCGTCGTGAATTTCGGCTCCGATCCTGCGAACGGCTTCAAGGCGCTGCGCGAGATTCTGCCGCAGGGGCCGCTCATGTGCGGGGAGTTTTATCCTGGATGGTTCGATACCTGGGGCGCGCCGCATCACACGGGCAGGATCAATACGTATCTTGCCGACCTGGAATACATGCTCAAGGCCAACGCCTCGTTCAGCATCTACATGGCGCATGGCGGCACGACATTTGGTTTCTGGACCGGGGCTGACCGGCCGTTCAAACCGGATACGTCCAGTTACGATTACGACGCGCCGATCAGCGAAGCCGGTTGGACCACGGACAAATTCTTCCGGACTCGGGAGCTGTTTGCGCGTTACCTGCTCCCGGGTGAAACGATTCCCGAACACCCTGCGCGCAATCCCGTGATTTCCATTCCCGAACTGCAGGTGCAGGAAATAGCGCCGATGTTTGCGAATCTTCCGGGTTCGGTGAAGGACGCGAGTCCGCGGCACATGGAACTTTACGACCAGGATTACGGATGCATCGTGTACCGAACGAGGGTTCCCGCGGGTCCTGCCGCCACGCTGGAAGCCGGGGCCATT
Source organism: Verrucomicrobiia bacterium (assembly GCA_035629175.1). Taxonomy (NCBI): domain Bacteria; kingdom Pseudomonadati; phylum Verrucomicrobiota; class Verrucomicrobiia; species Verrucomicrobiia bacterium. The sequence continues at coordinate 2,752 of DASPIL010000098.1, forward strand.
CACGACATTGGCCAGGTATTCCTGAACGGCGAGCGCGTCGGTTTCACGGATCGACGCAGCCGGAATTTCAAGGTGCGGCTTCCTGAACGCGCTGATGCTGCGACCCTCGACGTTCTGGTTGAAGCCATGGGGCGGGTGAATTTTGGCGTTGAGGTGCATGATCGCAAAGGGATTCATGCGCCAGTCACGTTGGGTGGAAAGGAGCTGACGGGTTGGGAGGTGTTCAACCTGCCGCTGAATGAGAAGATGCTGGCGTCGTTGAAGTTTCAACCCGCGCGGAATCAAACGCAGAGCGCCACGAACACGAAACCCGCCTTCTATCGCGCGCGCTTGAACGTGGATAAACCGGGCGACACGTTTCTCGACATGCGTCCCTGGGGCAAAGGTTTTGCCTGGGTGAACGGGCATAACCTCGGCCGCTATTGGAACATTGGGCCGCAACAAACGATGTACATCCCCGGCCCATGGCTGAAATCTGGCGCGAACGCAATTATTGTCCTCGACCTCGTTGGACCGCAGAAGCAGGTCGTAGCGGGGCTCGAAAAGCCGATTCTCGATGTGCTGCGTCCCGAGCTGGATTTTGCGCGCGCGAAACGGGCTGAAGTCAAATTGAACTTCGATGGCGTCCAACCGGTTCACAGCGGCAGTTTTCCCGAGGGAGTGAGCCAGCAGGAAATCACGTTTGCATCGCCGGCCCGCGGCCGTTTCTTCTGCATCGAATCCCTCAATGCGCACGACGGCAAGGCATTCGCGGCGATTGCGGAACTGACGCTTCTCGACGCATCGGGCAGGGCGCTGAGCACCGATGGCTGGACGGTGTCGTATGTGAGCAGCGAAGAGCGCACCCGGGAAGACGGGACTGCGGAGAACGCGATTGACGGGCAGACGGCGAATTTCTGGCATACGCAGTGGGGCGATGCCTCGCCCGCGCACCCGCATCGATTGATCCTGAACCTGGGCGACGCGCGCACCGTCGGCGGCTTTCGTTACGTTCCCCGCCAGGGTGCCGGGAATGTCGGCGGCCGCATCAAGGAATACCGCATTTATGTCGGCGATGAACTTGTGCGCTGATGCATGCGCATGGCCCTGCCAGTTCGTATCCAACCGTTGCAGCCCGGCATCATAATCATAAATTGTAAATCCTAAATGCATGGAACTTTCGGCCCTGCTCGAATCCGTCCGCAACATCGAGGTCCGCACCAATCGCCTGGTGAATGACACGATGGTGGGGGCGTATCTCAGCCAGTTTCGCGGCCGCGGAATGGATTTCGAGGAACTCCGCGAATACATGCCGGGCGATGACGTCCGCGACATTGATTGGAACGTCACGAATCGAATGGGACGCCCCTTCGTGAAGCGTTTTCGCGAGGAGCGGGAATTGGGAATGGTCCTCGCAGTGGATGTTTCAGGGTCGGCGGCGTTCGGTTCTGGCAATCGCACAAAACGCGAGTTTGCCGCCGAGGTCGCCGCAACCATCGCCGTCTCAGCTGCGCGCAGCAGCGACAAGGTCGCGCTGCTGATGTTTTCGCAGGAGGTTGAATTGTTTGTTCCTCCACGCAAAGGGCGGCGGCATATTTTGCGCATTCTGCGCGAATTATTATCGCTCGAACCGAGGAGTCGTGGAACCGATATTCCCGCAGCGCTCACGTTTCTCAATCACGTTCTGCATCGCCGTTCTTTGGTTTTCCTTCTCACCGATTTCCTGCACACCCAGGGCGCCGCTACCGACGGGTTGTTTGGCACTGGCGCGGTGAAAACAACCCGCGATGTCTTTCAGGAACTGGGATTGACGAATTCGCGGCATGACCTCGTTTGCGTGCATCTGCATGATCCGCTGGAAAGCGCCATTCCAGGCGCGGGACTCGTCACGTTTGAAGATGCAGAAACGGGTGAACTGCTGGAGGTGGATTCGCATCGGGCGCGCAACCGCCAGCAATACTCCGCGACGAATGCCGAGCGGCTCATGCAGCTGGATCGCGCCCTCCTGCACGCGGGCGTGGATACCGTGCGCTTGAACACTGCGGAACCTTTCGCGCATGCTCTTCAGCGATTCTTCGAACTGCGCCGCGGCAGGAGGCGTGGATGATTCGGTGGCTTTGGAGCAGGGCCATTGAGGGCAGCGTTTTCTTCCTGACCCGGCAAGTGGCCGCAGCCGCTGGCGGGGAAGGGCTGACGTTGAGTCCGCCGCATCCTGAAATTCCGGCGACGTTTCTCGAACAGTATTGGCTTTGGGTAATCTCGGGCAGCCTGGCGCTGGCCATTATCGTTTCCGCGTTCGGACTCGTCCTATGGCTCACATTGCGTTCCCGCGGCGCAGGGATTCCATCGCCGGACGAGATCGCTCGAAAGGAGCTGCAGCGGATTCACCAGGAGGCCGCCACGTCCGCGAATCTAAGTGCCATTTCGCGGGTCCTGCGGGCCTATCTGGTCGCGCGATTCCAATTGCCCGCGGAGGAGTTCACAACGCGGGAACTGAGCGATGCGCTGCTTCGCAAACAATCCGTCGGTCCGCAGCTCGCCACGCGTCTGAACAGCTTTTTCAAGCGGTGCGACGAGCTCAAGTTTGCGCCATCAACGCAGCCGCCTGCCACTGCCGCGGAGGAGGCACTGGCACTTGTAAATGATTGCGAGCGCAGGAGGGCCGAGCTTTTGCAGGCGTCCTTGAAGGCGCCCCCGATCCATTCATGAACGGCAACTTCGAATTCCAGTATCCGTGGTTGCTGGCGCTGCTCGCGTTATTGCCGTGGTATGCATTTCTGCGCGGACGATTTGGGGGGCATTCCGCACTGCAGATCTCAAGCACGGAAGTCGTGCGAAGCGTCGCCACACCCGCGCGCACCGCACCTGGACGCCTGTTGCTGTTCCTACGCTTGCTCACCGTGGCGTTCTGCATCGTTGCCGCGGCGGGCCCGCGGTTTGCGAATGACCGAACCGAAACCCAGGCAAGCGGCGTCGACATCATGCTCGTGCTCGATCTTTCATGGTCGATGATGGCCCTCGACATGAGCGGGGCCGGCGAACGCGTCACACGCTTTGATATTGCGGCAGATGTGCTGAAGGACTTCGTTCGCAAGCGACCGAACGACCGCATCGGCCTGGTCGTGTTTTCTGCCGTTCCCTATCTCGCCAGCCCGCTGACACTCAATCACGAGTGGCTGATCGGTAATATCGATCGCATGCACATCGGCATGATTCGCGAGCTGGGAACCGCGATCGGCGATGCCACAGCCACCGCTGCCAAGCGGTTGAAATCGGCCCATGACAGCAAGAGTCGCATCATCATCCTGCTCACGGACGGCGACAACAACCGCGGCGAGATTGATCCTGTTCCCGCAGCCCAGCTGGCGGGCGCGTTGGGGGCGCGTATTTACACGATCGGAATTGGCGTCGAGGAGCCGTGCCAGCTGCCTGAATTCGAGCCCTCCACGGGTGAGCTGCGGCTGGATGAAAATGGCAACGTGAAGTGGACGCTGGTGTTGCAGCCCGCCAATTACTCGGTGCTCAGCCGGATGTCGGCGCTGTCGGGCGCCAAGTCGTATCGCGCCAAAAACCGCAGCGAACTCGAGAACATCTACAACGAGATTGATCGCCTGGAGAAAACAGAAGTGAAGCTCCGGCGCTACACGCTCTACACGCCGCTTTTTCAATGGCCGCTTGTCGCGGCCTTCGGACTCTTCGGCCTGGAGGTTTTGCTGGCGAACACGCGTTTCAGGAGGATTCCATGAGCGGCATGCAGTTTGCCGAACCCGGATGGTTGTGGCTTGCGCTGGCTGCTCCTGTGTTGCTCGTGACGGTCATGCGCTACGCCGCGTGGGCCCGGCAGCGCCAGTTGCAGACGCTTGCCTCGGCTCAAAGGCTGCCGGAACTGACGCGTTCCCACAGCAGGAGCCGGCGCGCCATTAAAAATATTCTGCTCGTTCTCGTTGCAATTCTGATGGGCATCGCACTGGCGCGACCGCAGTGGGGTGTGCAGGAGTTTGCGATCCAGGAAATCGGCGAGGACCTGGTGTTCGCCATCGACTGTTCGCGCAGCATGCTGGCCGCGGACGTTTCGCCAAATCGCCTTGAACGGGGAAAACTCGCGGTAATCGATTTTGTGCGCCGCCATCCCGAAGGGCGAATTGGCCTTGTGGCGTTCGCGGGCCAGGCATTTCTGCAATGCCCGCTGACCTTCGATCACGAGGCCTTTGAGGAATCGTTGCGCGATCTCGATGAACGCACGATTGCGGTTCCCGGCACGGATCTTGGCCGTGCGCTCCAGGAAGCGTTCCAGGCAATGGAGAAGAAAAGCCGGCGCAAAACCGTGGTGCTGTTGACCGACGGAGAGGATTTGGAACAGTCGGGAATTCGTGTTGGGGAAGCGCTCGCGCGCGAAAACGTGGTGGTGTTTACAATCGGCGTGGGAACGGAAGCCGGGGCGGAGATTCGCGTGCTGAACGAACAGAACCAGCCCGAGATGGTGCGCGACGCGCAGGGGCAGCCTGTTCGCAGCCGCATGGACGAACAAACGTTGAAGCGGATTGCCAGCGTGACCCGCGGAGCTTACTTCCCGCTGGGCGCGCTCGGGGAAGGCCTGGCGAAGGTGCAGCTGGCCATGCAGAAGGACGAAGCGTCAGGGGCAAATGTGCCCGTTCGACGGCTCGGAATTGATCGGTATCACTGGTTCGTGGGACTCGTGCTATTATTGCTCGTCGCCGAGTCCCTAATTGGAACGCGCCGGCATTTGAACGCATGAGAATCCCGCCACTCCATCCTGGGTTCTGGGTGATTGCCTGTGCCGCATTCAATGCGCCCACCACAATGGCGGCCGCACCTGTGTTCATGGAATTCACCAACAGCGCGCGGATTGCAACCGAGCCGATGCCGCACACACCTCGAGAGCAGTTCAATCGCGCAACCCGCGATCTGCATGCGGGCAAACTAGGCGACGCGGAATCCCTGCTGGTGAAGGTGTTGGAATCGCAGAAGGAAAAATTTCAGGCACCCGCGCTGTTCAATCTGGGCCACACCCGATTCGCCCAGGGTCAGGAACATTTAAAGAAGTCAGAGGACGGACGGGCGAGCGCCGCGCAGGGACGGTCCGCGGCCGAGCGCGCGAATGCAGCGGCGGCGCGCGCGCGGGACGTGCTCGCGGGCAACGACCTGCAGCAGATGGTGGAGGCGTATATGAACGGACGCGGGGCGCGCCGGGAATTGAAGGCCGCGATGGAAGGAGTCCGCCGCGCCCTGGACCTTCATGGCGCCGCGCTGCGCAAGTGGCATCGCGCCCTCAAGGATTTTCGCAGCGCGGCAGAGTTGAACCCGGACAACGCAGACGCGCGGCGAAATGCCGAGGTGATTGAACGCGAAATTGCAAAGCTGGTGGACAGCATTCGAGAGATGCAGCAGGCCGCGAATCAGATGGCACAAAGCCGCCAGGGATTGCAGGAACAAATGAAGCAACTGGGCGGGCGCATACCTGATTCCATGATGCCTCCGGGAGCGCGGGGCGAAGATGAGGAAGAGGAGGACGGTGAGAACGGCCGGGAAAACCCGCCGAAGCCCGAGCCCGGCCAGCACGAAAAACCGGGGCGCATGGGCGACGAAATTGAACTCTCGCCCGAGCAGGCGGGGTGGATGCTGGAAGCGTTCCAGGGCGACAGCGACCGACGGCTGCCGATGGGGCCAGGCGACACGGCAGATCCGAAGAATAGAAACAAGGGGCGGGATTGGTGAAGCGCTGGGGAACAATTCTGGCGCCGTTATTGTTGCTGGCCGGCGGGTTCGTCGTGTCCGCGCAGCAACCAGGATTGCTGCCGCCATCGCGGCCGCCAATGGATCCCTTGTTGCAGTTGATGATCACGCAGCCTTCGATTGACGTTACGAGCAATCTCGTGGCGACCGCTGTCTTCGATCCGCCCGTGATCAATCCCGGTGGCAAGTCCGTTTACAGGTTCACGGTCAACGCACTGAACGACTCTGTGGAATGGGCTGAGCCAGCCTTTCCCACGGAACTCCGCGCGCGTTTCACGGCGCGCGGCCAAAATCTTTCGATGATGCCGGGCGAGGCAAAGTTGAAGCCTCTCACGGGCATCAACTATCACATTGCGGCGGAAGTGGAAGGTGTGTTTTCCGTTCCCGCTTTTTCGATCAGCGTCTACGGCCGCACCGTGCAGGTGCCTGAAGCGCAACTGCAGGTGGCCGCAGTGGGGCCCGCACAATCCCCTCAATTCCTCACGCTCGATGTGGACGCGACGAATTGCTACGTCGGCCAGCCAGTAAAGGTTCGCGTCCTGTTGACGGCTTCCGCAGCGAACCTTGTTCAAACCGCGCAGGAGGTGAAGCTGAACGGCGACGGCTTTCTCGTCGACCTCGCCAACGCGCGGCAATCGATCAGCGGGGTTCCCGGCAACGGCTCGCCGACAGCGTATGTTTACGAGACGAGCCTTTCGCCATTGCGCAGCGGCGAGCTCACTGTGTCAGCCCAGGGGTTCACGGGCGGAAATCTATTTGGCGGCGCGATTGTAATCCGCGGACAGGTCACGATTCCCGGCGGTCCGCCGCAATTCAAGTTCCTGGATTCCGAGCCGCTGACGCTGCGCGTGCAGCCGCTTCCGAAACCCGAGCTCCCCGGTTTCACAGGCGCGATCGGCAGCTTTAGAACGGGCCCTCCCCAGTTGTCAACAAACCGAATTGCCGTCGGCGGCATTCTCAAATTGTCTGTTGCGTTTGCCGGAGACGGCAGCCTCACGCGCCTCGTGCCACCACCGCCGCCTCTCTCCACAAACTGGCAGGTGTTCGAAGCCGAACGTGGTGGTCCCACGGTCCTGCACGGCAACCCGCTCGTTTTGCCGGGAGCGGCTGTTGCGTTCACCTACACGCTCGTTGCGCTGACAACCAACGTTTCCGAAACCCCGCCCATCCCGTTTAGCTTCTTCGATGCTGAAACGGGAACGTATGTCGATGCGACGATCCCTCCAGTGCCGATTCTTGTCATCCCGGGCGAACGTCCCGCTGATCCGGCAGCGCTGGCGGTTTTGATGAAGGAACCCGAGCGCGAGGAGAAGCCGCAACTGAGCGCGATCGCCACAGTTCCAGGACGAACCGTTTCAAGCCTTGAACCTCTGCAACATCGCCCGTGGTTTATTCTGCTGCAGATCGCGCCGCTCGCCGCGTTCATTGCGCTTTGGCAATGGGATCGCCGGCGCCGTTACTACGAGCAGTATCCGGACGTGCTGGTGCGCCTTCGCGCTCGCCGCGCGTTGAAGCGGGCCCGCCGTGCTGTCGAGCGCGCGAGGGCGAGCGGGGATGCCGAACGATATCTGCACGAGGCTATCCGCGCCATTCAGGTCGCAGCCGCGCCCCAGCACGTGGCGGAACCCCGCGCGCTTGTTGCACGGGATGTCGTGCAGGCTTTGGAGGGCGATTCCGGGAGCCGCGAATTCGTGCAGCAATTATTCAGCGCGGCCGACGCATTCCATTTTTCACCAGCGCCGCAGGTTGAAAAAAATCCGGCTCAGTGGCATCCGAAGTTGGAACGCATTCTCAACGACCTCGAAGCCCGCCTATGAAAGGAAGAACGCCCGCTCGACTGATTTATGCGTTGATGCTGATCGTGTCCGGTTTGCTGGCAACGCAAGGTGTGTCGAAGGCAGCGGATTCGTTCGTTTCCGGCGTCGAAGCGTATCGCGCCGGGAATTTCGTCGAAGCTGCAGCAGCGTTCCGCACCTCTGTGAATGAGCGGCCTTCCTCCGGGGCGTTGCTCAACCTCGGTCTTGCCGAGTGGCATTCCACACGCCCCGGGCCGGCGATTATTGCATGGGAACAATCGCTGTGGCTGAATCCTTTCGAAGCCAGAGCGGGGAAAAACCTGCGATTTGCTCGAGACAGCGCACAACTGGAGTCGCCGGATTTGCGGTGGTACGAGGTGGCTTCCACGTGGTTGTCCCCTGACACATGGGCGTGGCTGACGGGCGCCAGTCTCTGGCTGGCCGTGGGGGTGCTGGTCGTGCCGGGTGTCCTGCGCCGGCGCAAGCGCGTCTGGCATCAGGCCGTCGCGGCGCTAGGCCTCGGCGTTTTTCTCGTGTGCATCCCTGCCCACATTGGAACAACGACACGAACACAGATCGGTTTTGTTCTCGAGCCAGAAACGCCGTTGCGGCTGACGCCAACCTCCGAGGCGGAGAACATCACTGTGCTGGCAGCAGGAGAACCCGTCCGATCACTGGAATCGCGGGGGAACTTCATCTTCGTGCGTGGCAGCCGCGCCACCGGGTGGTTGCGAACTTCCGATGTCGGATTCATCACGCGTTAAGTTGCGCGTGCGGCGTGGAATGGCTAGAGCGGCGGAGGAGAGTAAGCGAGCCCATGCGCTTCGGCGACCGCCCGGTGGGTGACTTTGCCGTTGATGACATTGATGCCTCCGCGGAGCGCTGGCTGCAGATTGCAGGCTTCCGCCACGCCATGATCTGCAAGGCATTCGATGAAACGATACGTGACGTTTGCAAGCGCCTGCGTTGCGGTTCGCGCATAAGCTCCCGGCATGTTTGCCACGCAATAATGCGTGACACCCTCCTCAACGAAGGTTGGATCGTGATGCGTCGTGGGCCGCGATGTTTCCGCGCAACCGCCCTGATCGATCGCGATATCCACCAGAACACTGCCGGGCCTCATTCGGCGAAGCATTTCACGGCGAATCAGTTTGGGAGCCTTTGCCCCGGGAACCAACACGGCACCGATCAATAGGTCAACGCCTGGCAGGATTTCCATCAGGTGCGATTCACTCGAATAGAGGGTGTGCGCGGTGTGCAGGGTGATGTCGAGAAAGCGCATCCGTTCCAGGTCCACTTCAAGGATGGTGACGTCAGCGCCGAGTCCCTGTGCCATGCGCGCGGCGTTGATGCCCGACGTGCCGCCCCCAAGCACCACCACTTTTCCCGGCAGCACTCCCGGAACGCCACCCAGCAACACGCCGCTTCCCCCGCAATGTTTCGCCAGAAAATAACCGCCGACCAGGACCGACATGCGCCCGGCGATTTCACTCATGGGTTCAAGCAGCGGCAGGCGGCGATTGATCTCGACGGTTTCATATGCAATTGCGACCGCTCCGGATTGCATGAGCGAATCTGTCAGTGCGCGGTTGGCGGCGAGATGAAGGTAGGTGAACAGGATTTGCCCCTTGCGAATCAGGCTCAGCTCCGGTTCGAGCGGTTCCTTCACCTTCACAATCATGTCCGCCGTTTCGAACACCTTCGCGTGTGAATCGGTCATTGCAGCGCCAGCGGTCTCGTATTCCGCATCCGGATAACCTGCGCCGATCCCGGCGTTGCGCTCGACCACGACTTGATGCCCGCGCCGCGCGAGTTGGTACGCACCCGAAGGCAGCAGCGCCACGCGAAATTCCTGGCCTTTAATTTCCTTGGGAACGCCAATGATCATAGCGGAAACGTTCGTTCGTCGTCCTTGGTCGGTCCAACCACTTCTGTGTGAGCAGCAGCGGCTGCCTCTTCCTGAGCCGTTGGAATTTCAATCTTTGCGATCGGCGCGTTTGCGTCCGGCTTCGCCGCGCTCGCCTGCACGGTCTCTTCCCGATCCTTGGCGGGCGTGGTGGATTCCGGAGTTATCGCACTCGGTTTCAAAGCAGGGCTGATTTTCATGTCTTCCTCGTGCGGCGAGGGCGGCTGCAGTTGCTGGCGGGCTTCAGCGCGCGATGCCAGAGCGAGCAGGGAAACCTTAGACGCGGCATCCTTTTCCGCTTCCTGGATGCGCGCGAATTCCCCGAAGACCTCAGCGCGGACAGGTTCGTCGCGCGTGAGAAGTTCCTGTCCCTGCGTGGCGCGCATGGCCTGCAGGACATGATGCGCTGTGATGTTCTCGAGCGGCCGCGCGGGAAGGTAACGCGGTTCCTCGCCCGAAAGTTCCACGACAAGGTGCGCAGCCATCAGCGTTTGCAGGACTTGCTGGATCAGGCGGCTGGGAATCCCAAGTTCCGTGGACATTTCGTTCACCGAGGCCGACGGCATCCCATGCAGAAAACGCTGCCCGACCGCAGTCATGAGGCGCAGGGCCACGAATTCGCGCCCGCGCTGGTTGACGTTCTCCGCGAGCTTCTCCTGGAGGTAAAGGGCGCGATTCTGAAACGCGTAAGACACTTGTGCTCCGAACAGAAGAATCACCCATGAGATGAAAAGTCCGGCCATGAACAAGGGAACCAGGGCCAGACCCCCATACATGTTGAAATTCGTGGCCACGCGGGACACGTAAACGAACGCAAACACATTGTTTAGATGCCATAGTGTTCCCGCAACCATGCCGCCGACCAATGCCGCGTTGAAATGCACCTTCGTGTTCGGCACGGCTTTGTAAAACATCGAGAACGCCAGCCAGATGATCCCGAGGGTGACGGCTGGAAGGATCAATCCGCCGACGATCGGCATATCGACAAGCACTTCCCGCGTCGCCTTAAAATGCGCGCCGCCCGAAAGCCCCAGGGCGCTTGCGAGCAGCAATGGGCCGAGTGTGATGCTGGTCCAATAGATAATGATCCGCAACGGCCAGCTGCGTCCGCACGTCACGCCCCAGATGTCGTTAAACGTTTCCTCGATCTGGCTCAGCATTCGGATTGCGACCACAATCAACAGGATCGTGCCCGTGATTCCGAGCGTTCCGCTGCGCGTGCGCTGGATGAAATCGTTGATTTGTCGCGCCGCTGTCTTTTGCACGGAGGAGATGCGGGAGTTGTCCTGCACATCCGAGCGGATTGCAGCCGCCGCAGCCATGACCATTTGGTTGGTGATGTCGGCCGAGTTCAGGTTCGTTGCTGTGATGACCGCCACGTTTGTTCCCTGCGGTGCTGCATTGGAAACGACGACGGTGAGGTTGGGCAGCCCGGTTGCTGGATCACCTGCCGATTGCGGCCTTTCGGGCAACGGCGTGACAAGGTCGTCGAACTCGGGCTCGAAGACAAAATTGGTCCCGGTGTTTGCGGGCGGAATGAGGCTGGCCACCATGCGTTCGATGAAACGCTCGATGCTGTCTTCGCCCTGGTCCTTCAGCAGGCTGCTTGTGACGCCGAGCGCGACGGCGAGCATGGGGATCATTGCGAGCAGCGTGCTATAGGAGAGTGCGGAGGCACGAACGGGGCAGCGATTTCGGATGAAGCTTTTGACGACGAGAACCCAGAAGTGGAGGAACTTGTACAGCCGCGTCGATTCAGCCCCGGCGCGAAACGGCTTTTCGTCCCAGAGATTTTCCGCCTGCTCGCGGAATTGCTCGAACCTGGATTTCGATTTCGGCATTGTCGAGGACGCTACCAGAGCGCCCCTTCAAGTCAATTGCACCAGCCTGATCCGGCGACTTGGAAGTTCTGTGGAGGAGACATTTTCTTTTCTTGCGGAAGGGGAATGTCGTGCTTCATTATTCCGGCCCTGCGTGCGCATATGGTGGAATTGGCAGACACGCTACTTTGAGGTGGTAGTGGAGCAATCCGTGCAGGTTCAAGTCCTGCTATGCGCACCATTTCTTTTTCGGATGTTTCCTGCAATCGCTCTTCGGGCTCCCCCTGAAACCACCTACCTTGACTTCGATTGGCGAAAACTGAAAGGATCGCGCATCCACTCTGCCAGCTGCACTTTTGAAGACGTTTGCTTTTATCGCGATGTTGTTGGCTGCTGTCGTATCGCCGGCCGGTGGTGCTCCGACTGGCGCCGATATTTCCCCCGCGCCCCTCGCTCCTTCGTCGGGTGTGCTGCCGTTGCGCTTTTCGGAGCAGCCCGCCACTGACGAAATCAGGAACGCCCGGGTGTTCGATGAGCCGCTTGTTCCGGTCGGGCGCGAACCAGGCCCCGCGGAGAATTCGGCCCTCGCAGCCGCTTTGCTTGCCTTTTCCCAACGGACGAATCCTGACGATTTTTCGAGTCTCTCTTCCTTCTTGAAGCGGTTTCCCCGCTCCCCATGGCGGGCTGCGCTCCTCACGAGCCTCGGGATCGAGTATTACCACGGCGCCCATTACTCGCTCGCGCTGGACGCATGGCGGGAGGCATGGGCGCTTGGCAGGAACGCCGCTGATCTCCCGGGGAAGTTTCAGGCTGACCGGGCGGTGTGCGAGCTCGCTTCATTGTATTCGCGGCTCGGCCGCATGGACGAACTCCACGCGCTGTTGGAGTCGGTATCCAATCGCGCCTTTCTCGGCGGGACGGCCGAACGCATCAACCTTGCCCGCGAGGCGCTTCAGATGATGCGGCATCAACCCGGCATTTCCTTTCGCTGCGGGCCGCTCGCGCTGCAATCCATTGCCCGCAGTCTGAATTCTGACGCGCCCATCGATCCTTCGATTCTCAACGCTGCGTCGGCGCACCGCGGCTTCTCATTGACGCAGGTGGCAGAAATCGGGAAGGACGCGGGGTTGAACTATCAGATGGCATTCCGCCGAAAGGGTGGGGCCTTTGTCGTTCCTTCTGTCGTGCATTGGAAGGTTGGCCATTACGCGGCGATGATCCAGCAGGTGGGAGATCGGTATTTGCTCGAGGATTCCACTTTCGGAAATACGGTGTGGGCAACGCGGCAGACGCTGGAGTCTGAAACGAGCGGGTATTTCCTGTTGCCGCCGGGAAAGCTTCCGCCGGGATGGCGTGATGTTTCAAATCGCGAAGGCAATCGCATCTGGGGAAAGGGAGTGACCAGCGGCATCGATCCCGACAACTACACGCCCGACGATTTGCAGGCGGGACAATGTCCGATCGAAGAGATGGGAATGGCGATTTCGCGCGTTCATCTCGGGCTGGCAAATTTGCAGATCAGGGATACTCCAGTGGGATACGCCCCGCCCGTGGGTCCAGCAGTGCGATTCACCGTGCGGTATAATCATAGGGATTATCTTCAGCCGGCCAGCCAGATCTCCACCGTGCTCGGCCCGAAGTGGAGCCACGACTGGACAGGTCATATCCGGGACACGCCGGCCAATCCGCTTGCCGAGGTGAAATATTTTGTCGGCGGTGGAGGCGCGCGCACGTTTACGGGTTTCGCCGCAGCAACGCAAACGTTCGCCTTGCAGCAGTTCGATCAGACGCGGCTGCGTCGCACGGGTCCCAACAGCTACGAGATGCTCTATCGTGATGGCTCGAAAAAGATCTTCGCCTTGCGCAGCGCGAATCGCGTTTACCTGACGCAGGTTGTCGATCCTGCCGGGAATGCCGTCACATTGACGTACGATGGCAGTCTGCGGCTTGTCTCGCTTACGGATGCGATCGGGCAGGTGACAACGCTTGAGTACACGCAGCCCGGGGCATCGCTTCTCATCACGAAGGTGACCGACCCGTTCGGCCGTTCCGCGCGTTTTGATTACGGAAGCTTTGAGTTGCTGCTCGAGCATGATGGCAATCCGAACACGCCACCTGTCCCGACCGATGTGTTTGCATTGACGAACATTACGGACGTGCTGGGACTTTCATCGCGCTTCGAATACGCGGGAGCTCCGGCGGTCGACACCAACATGACGATCACGCGGCTCACGACGCCGTATGGTGCCAGCACATTTCTCGCAGGGCAGGGCGGCGGGCCGAGTGGATCCACACGATTCCTGGAAACTGTCTACCCCGACGGAAGCCGGGATCGTGTTGAATACAACCAGAACACCAATGGCCTTGCGTTCTCGGAGCCTGCGGGCAGCGTTCCGCAGGGGATCAACGCGTTCAACCAGTGGATGCATGGGCGCAACACATATTACTGGGATCGCAACGCCTGCGCCCAGGCGTATGGGGATTATTCAAAGGCGACGATTTATCACTGGCTACACTCCCCGAATGTTGCGACGACCGCCGGGATTCTCGAAAGCGTGAAGGCTCCGCTCGAGCGCCGTGTGTGGTACAACTATCCGGGCCAGGGCGCGCCATATCATACTACAGGCAGCAGCGACCTTCCCATCCGCGTCGGCCGGGTGCTGGACGACGGAACGACGCAGCTGGACTCGTATGCTTACAACAGCCTCGGGCGGCTGGTCAGTTCCATTGATCCCATTGGCCGCGAGCTGACCTATATCTACGCGACGAACCAGATTGACCTTTTGGAAATCAGGCAGACTCGCGGGACGAACAACGAGCTGCTCTTTCAGGCAACATACAATTCACAACACCTGCCGGTGACGATCACAGATGCCGCGGGTCAGACAACCACCAACACTTACAACGCGCGGGGACAGCTGCTGACGAGCACCAATCCAAAGGGCGAGACCTCGACGTTCACTTACGATTCCAATGGGTATGTCGTGGCGGCTGATGGCCCGCTGCCCGGCACGAATGACACGTTCCGGACCACGTACGATGCCCTGGGCCGTGTCCGCACCCGAACGGACGACACGGGGTACACCCTGACCTTCGATTACGACACGATGGATCGGATAACTCGTGTGACCCACCCCGACAGCACGTACCTTCAATTCACGTACAATCGCCTCGACACGGCAGGGCTTCGCGACACAGCGGGGCGGCAGACATTTTTCGAGCATGACAGCATGCGGCAACTCACAAAGCGGACCGACCCGCTCGGCCGTGTCACGCAATACCAATGGTGCAACTGTGGGGGCCTGCGTGGTGTTGTCGATGCCAACGGCCGGATCACACAGTGGGACTTCGATGTGCAGGGCAGGCCCATCGCAAAACAATTTCCGGATGGATCGGAGATTCGATACGCCTACGAGAACACCACAAGCCGCTTGCGGGAGGTTATCGACGAGAAGCAGCAGGTGACGTTGTACACCTATAACCGCGACAACACCGTCAAGTCTGTGGTTCACGCGAATGCGGCCATTGCCACGCCGGGAGTCTCTTACACCTATGACCCCGATTATGAGCGGATCACGTCGATGACTGATGGCATCGGCACAACGGTGTATTCCTACGTGCCCATTGCGTCACAGCCGGTTTCCGGCGCGGGTGAGATTGCTTCTGTGGATGGGCCGTTGCCGAACGACACGATCATTTTCGGATATGACTCACTTGGACAACGCGTGTCGATGTCGATCGGTGGGGTGCAGACTTCGATCGCCTTCGATGAGATTGGAAGGCTTGCGGCGGAAACGAATGCGCTGGGAGTTTTTGGATATGCGTATGAGGGAACATCCGATCGGATGGTTTTGCAGACGTCGCCGCATGGCATCACGACCGAACTGAACTATGCGAGCACGGTTCAGGATCGATTGCTTCAGCGAATGACGCACAAGGCGGGGAGCACTGCGGTGTCGGAATTCATTTATGGGCGCGACATCCCTGCGGGCCGCGTCGCCACCTGGAGCCAAAGGTTCGGAGCGTTGGCGCCGGACATTTATTCGTTTGGCTACGACGCTGCGAACCAGCTTCTCAGGGCGTCCGTCACCAACGGCGGAGCGCCGGTCAAAGAGTTTATTTACGCGTATGATTCAGCTGGCAACCGGGTGCTGGAGCAGGAAGGGGGATTGAATCAGGTCGCAACCTACAATGCGTTGAACCAGATCAGCACCAGCACCGCGCATGGGGCGAGTCGCACGAATGAATGGGATGCAGTGGACCGGTTGGTGGCGGTGAACACGGGGAGCGCGCGTACGGAATTCAGCTACGACGGCCTCAGCCGTTTGGCCAGCTTGCGCCAGCTCACGAATGGAGTGGAGGTTTCCTTGCGGCGCTTCGTCTGGTGCGGAGATTTCCTCTGTGAGGAACGCGATGCCGCCGGGGCCGTTGTCACGCGGTTTTTCAACCAGGGAATGAAACGCGAAACCGGAGCTGCCGCGGGCAACTATTATTACACGCGGGATCATCTCGGATCCATTCGCGAACTGCTGGATGCGGGCGGAAATGTTCGGGCGCGTTATAGCTATGACCCTTTTGGCCGGCGAACGCGGATTGCGGGTGATCTCGATGCAGCCTTTGGGTTCGCTGGAATGTTCTGGGTTCCGCAGGCAAACCTGTTCCTGACGCGATTCCGCGCGTATGACCCTGACATCGGCCGCTGGCTTTCTCGTGATCCAATGGAGTTGGCCGAAGCCCGCGAAGGTCCCAACTTGTATGCTTACGTGGGGAACAATCCGATTAACTTCGTCGATCCGGAAGGCCTCGCATTTACAACGGCTGATGCGTTTTGCCTAAAACATCCGCTCGTGTGCGCTGAGATTGCAGGCGTCGGCGCTGCGGCTGCGGACCGCGTCCGGCGTGGAGGCGAGATCCTTCAACGCGGCTGGCAGGCGGTCCAATGCGGTGCTGACAGATTATTGCCGGGAAGGATTCAGGCGATCCGAGAACGAGTTCCAGAAGCCGTGCGGCAGTTCAAGGATTACCTCAAGGATCCGTGGACGTCCGACAACGTGATGAAGCTCGGCGTGGATTACGCTGCGAAAGGAAAGGAATACTGGGCCACGGTTTACATGGGTCCGCCTCATCTGTGGCTGGAGGTGGGAATGGCCTTTGATGACGCGGCCCTTTTGTTGTCGCAACGCATGGGCATTTCCCTCGAGGCCGCGCGTTCGTGGCTGAGTTTTATCACGGGGTTCACACCGTAGGCGGGAGGAACAATGCGAGACGCCAGGCGCCCATCCGAATTTTCTCTGCGAACACAAGGGTGCGCCTCAGTTGGTCTCACGAGATTCATCGCCGCGATTCTCCTTTGCGAGTTGCTCACCATCGGACTCGCCCAGCCGGCACGATTCGTTTTCGATCCCAATGGCAATCTCGAGGTACGCGACGGCGTCGAAAACCAACCGCCGCACATTGTGCGCCAGCCGACGGACCATGTCGTGCAGCCGGGAGCGCTTTCCTCGTTTTCAGTGGTGGTGGCGGACACGAGGGGCGTGGCGTATCAATGGCGACTCAACGGCTCGCCGTTGCTCGGGGCCACCAACGATTCTCTATTGATATCACCGGCCAACCAAGACGAAGGGGCATATTCCGTGGTGTTGGTGAACGGTGGGGGAAGCGTGACAAGCGCCCCGGCCCTCTTGTTGATCGATGGCGACCGCGACGGACTGCCCGATTCCTGGGAGCAAAATCACTTTGGCGGACTTGGACAGCGTTCTGACGGCGATTTCGATGGCGACGGTGTTTCGAACCGAGACGAGTACCGCGATGCGACGAATCCGGCTGATGTGGCATCAGTTCTTTTCCGGCTGACGGTAATCAGCGATGGGGGGCACGTCACTGTGAGTCCAAGCCGTTTTGGCTTCACCAATGGAGAGATGGTGACGTTGACCGCGACGGCATTTGCTCCCAACACCTTCCATGGATGGGCGGGCGCGACGAATTCGCTGGAGCCGGTGATCAGCCTGAAGATGGATTCCAACAAAACGATCTTCGCCTTGCTTGGCTCCTACAATGTCGCATGGACCAACAACACGGGCGGGAATTGGAATGTCGCCTCGCATTGGAGTCCGAATGTCGTCCCGGGCTCGAACGACACCGTCAGCATTCCGCGCGGCGTCGTCGTCACGCTCAATTCCGATGCCGCCGTGTCAAGCCTCGTCATGGGAGGCGCGGGGTCGCCCACTTTGGCAGGGGCAGGCACCTTGTTGCTGCATCGGAATTCATCCTGGTCTTCGGGAACGATGAGCGGCGCGGGACGCACCATCGTGGCTCCTGGAGCCACACTCACGGTGGCGAATGGCAGCGCAGTGGGCTTGTCGCGGACACTTGAAATCGGCGGAACGCTGCTTTGGACCGGAGCCAATATTAACATGAACAACGCGGTGATCACCAATCGGCCGGGAGGGCTGGTTGAGGCGCGAGGTTCAGGAGGGCTGGCTTACAACGGAGGCACGCCGCGATTTGACAACGCGGGCACATTTCGAAAAGCAGTGCACACCGGAACCACCGCGTTCACGAGCGTCGGCTTCAACAACTTCAACGTCGTTGAAGTGCAAACGGGCACGCTCTCACTCGCTGGAGGCGGTTTCAATGGCGGCGCAATTCACATTCCCGCTGGCTCGGCCCTTGTATACGCAAGCGGGACGCAGGCTTCAATCGCGGGGTCGAGTATCACAGGCGGCGGAAACCTGACGATCAGTGGCGGCACGGTGAACCTTGCAGGGTTGGTGGATCTGCGCGGTACGCAGTCCGTGAACAACGGCGTCGCGAACTTCACCGGCAACTTCATCTGCACCAACAATACGCTGAACATCGCCGGCGGAACGGCAAACTTCAGCGGCACGGGAATCGTCAGCCCGGCGATTCTGAACCTGGGCGGCGGCACTCTGAGCGGGAATCAGGCCGTAACTGTTCTTGGTGCGATGAACTGGACTGGCGGCAGCATGAGCGGAAGCGGCCGCACCGTGATTCCATCAGGTGTGACCCTGACCCTCGCCAATGCCAACGCAGTGGCATTGAATCGAACGCTTGAGAATGGCGGCACGCTGTCGTGGACGGGTGCCAACATCAGCATGAACAATTCCGTGATTACGAACCGCCCGGGCGCGCTGTTTGAAACCCGCGGAAGCGGCGGTTTGGCTTTCAACGGAGGTTCTCCGCGAGTCGATAATGCCGGCACATTTCGAAAAACGGTCCACACAGGAACAACCGCGCTCACCAGCGTTGCCTTGAATAATTACAACACGGTCGAACTGCAAACAGGGACGCTGTCCCTGAGCGGTGGTGGTCTCAACGCAGGCACGATTCACGTTCCCGCTGGATCGGCCCTGGTGTACGCCAGCGGAACCCACACGGCGATCGCGGGATCCGGCATCGCAGGCGATGGAAACCTGACGATCAATGGCGGCACGGTGAATCTCGCGGGGTTGGTTCATCTTCGCGGCACGCATGCGGTGAACAACGGTGTTGCGAACTTCACCGGCAACGTCATCTGCACCAACAACACGCTGAACATCGCAGGCGGAACGGCGAACTTCAGCGGCACGGGAATCGTCAGCCCCGCGACTCTGAACCTGGGCGGCGGCACTCTGAGTGGGAATCAGGCCGTAACTGTTCTTGGCGCGATGAACTGGACTGGCGGCAGCATGACCGGAAGCGGCCGGACCGTGATTCCATCAGGTGTGACCCTGACCCTCGCCAATGCCAACGCAGTGGCATTGAATCGAACGCTTGAGAATGGCGGCACGCTGTTGTGGACGGGCGCCAACATCAGCATGAACAATTCCCTGATTACGAACCGGCCGGGCGCGCTGTTTGAAACCCGCGGAGGCGGCGGTTTGGCTTACAACGGAGGTTCTCCACGAGTCGACAATGCGGGGGTGTTTCGAAAGGTGCTCCACGCGGGCACGACTGCGTTCACCAGCGTCGCATTGAACAACTTCAATGTCGTCGAACTGCAAACGGGAACGCTGTCTCTGAACGGCGGCGGTTTTAACAGCGGGTCGATTGAAGTTCCTGCTGGGACGGCACTCGTATTCGCCAACGGAACTCACACTTCGATCGCTGGATCGAGTATTGCAGGCGGCGGAAATCTGACAATCGGCGGCGGCACGGTGAATCTGGCGGGGTTGGTGGATCTGCGCGGTACGCACTCCGTGAACAACGGCGTTGCCAACTTCACGGGCCATTTCATCTGCACCAACACCACGCTGAACATCGCAGGCGGAACGGCAAACTTCAGCGGTGCGGGAATCGTCAGCCCGGCGACTCTGAACCTGGGCGGCGGCACTTTGACGGGGAACCAGGTCGTGACTGTGCTTGGTGTGATGAATTGGACCGGCGGCAGCATGAGCGGGAGCGGCCGCACCGTTATTCCCTCCGGGGTCACCCTGAACGTCGCCAATGCAAACGTAGTGGGGCTGAACCGGAGACTAGAAAATGCCGGGACGATGTTGTGGACGGGATCCACTGTCAGCATGAATAACTCGGTCATCACCAATTGGCCCGGAGCGCTCATCGAAACACGCGGCTCGGGAGGGTTGGCTTACAACGGAGGTTCTCCACGATTCGATAACGCAGGCACCTTCCGAAAGGCAGTGCACACCGGGACAACAGCACTCACCAGCATTCCCTTCAACAACTACAACGTTGTGGAAATCCGCAGCGGAACCCTTGCGCCGAACGGCGGCTTCAACTCCACCACCAATTCCGTATTGGAATGCGTCCTAGCCGGGCTCACTCCCGGCGTTCAACACGGACGTATTCAGTTCACCGGGCCGATTGCGCTGTCCGGGACACTGCGCGTGAGTTTCACAAATAGCTTTGTACCTGGAGTCAGCGACTCCTTCACTGTTGTTGCAGCGAGCAGTCGCCAGGGCTCGTTCCAGAACTTTTCCTATCCTTCGGGCGAAGTGACAATGATCGTCAGCAACACGCCCAACGCCGTTGTGGTGCGGGTTTTAGATGTGCTGACAGGTGCTGCGCGCCCGCTGCTCACCGCATCGCGGAGCGGAACCAACCTCTTGTTGCATTGGACGGCCGAGCCGAACGCAACGTACCGATTGGAATATTCTGATGCGTTGGAGGGTGGCCCATGGAACGTACTTGCGGGAGACGTGACAGCGCTTACAAATTTTGCGCAGAAAGTGGAGATCCTCGGCCCAACCAACCGTTTGTATCGCCTGCGCGTGCTTCCATGACGATCGGCGCGGAGACCGCAAGGCTGTTGCGCGAGCCTCTCACAATGCAATCAGTGAGTCATCAAATAGAACACCATGTTGATACCCAGCGGATAGGCGATCTTTTCTGAGAAGCGGCTGAAGTAGAGATCGTTTTCACCTTCCCGTTCCCAGCCATCGCTCACGTCGCTGTTATGGATCGCTAGAATCATGATGCGTCCGGCGCCATCCAGCAGCGCGCGGACATGCATTTCTTCGCTGCCGGGGCCGCGGAACATGCGGTGCGGAGGAGAGTGCGCATCGGCCGGATTGAAGTCGGGATTCCAGAACTGAATGGTTGGGACGCGCAGGTGATGCATCGGACCGCGCAAATCGAAGACACAATGAAACACGGGATGATCCAGCTCGAGGTCGATCCAATGTTGATCCGGCACCACGCGGCGGATTTCGCTGGCGAAGCCTTCCCATTCGGGTTCGCTCCAGAAATCGTTCACGAAGAGGGCGCCGCCCGCCGCCAGGTATCGCCGAAGCGCACGCACTTCATCGTCGCTCAATTGCATGTAGCCCGCGTGCTCTAGGTAAAGCAGCGGGTGATTGAAAAGGTCGGGATCGGTGAGCTTTAACACTCGAGCATCCGGGTCCGTGCGGATGGAGGTGAGTTGCTGCAAGCGGTACGACAGGTTCAGGTCCGCATCGGGATAATCAACCCACCAACCGAGCCTGCGTCCGAAACCGCGCCGCGATCCGCGCGGCGCATCGGATTGGAATATCATTCGGGTGAACGTGAACACGTCGCGCTCGAATCCGGGGGCATTGGTCCATCCGGGAGTTTCGGAGCTGTGAGAAAGCGTTTCGCGAGCGGTGCGCACCTTGTCCTCGTCCACGACAGCGCCGCCCTCGATGCGCACAAGATTGCCTGACGAACGGTTTTCATCGAACCCGGAACGTGGTGGAAACTGCGCCACGCAGATTCCCGCACTGACGAGCGCGGCAGCAATCCACGCAAGGCATGTCTTGTTCAGGTTGTGGCGCGAGTGCATGGAGCGGTGAAACTCGCAACTCTGCCCTAACGCGCAGCAGCGTGCAACCTGAAGGGAGGAGTCAGCGAGTGGCATTGCGGGTCATCAAGGGCAGTTTTTCGGGGCAAATACGGGCGGCAAATCACACGAGTTCGGGCTGGCGGAAATCCTCGCGCTGCGTATCTTTGCAGTCACCGTGTGTAGGCCGGACCTGTTGTCCGGCTTTTTCTTTGCCGGCGAGCTTTCCAGGCGGCGCTTCCGGTGCAGGGAAGAAGCATTGAACATGCGGCTGTTGGAGTGTGGTTTTCCTAAAAATTCTTGCCCGGTGCGGTCACCGCACTTACTGTTTTGGCGGTTGCGCGCTTAGCTCAGTGGTAGAGCATTACCTTCACACGGTAGGGGTCGCAGGTTCGAAACCTGCAGCGCGCACCATCCTCCGCCTCCACGAAATTCCCCCGCTGCTCCACATCAGAACTGATCTTCCTTCTCCTTGAACAGCACGTTGAACGTCGTCATCGATCCATAGCAGCGTGTTATATACTGCTGCATTTCGATCTTCTCGCCGTCAGTGAGTTTATCGTGCGCGTTGATTTTCTGTTCGAGCACGCGCAGTTGGTTCCTCATCCCAACGATCTTGTGGAAGAAGGTTTCCAGGGGCACTTCCTTGGTTTGCAGCGCGGGATCGGCGGGATGAAGCACGGCTTTGCCTCCGTGCCACCGCGCGCCCAGCTTGCCGATCTCGGCATCGGGCTTGTCAATGCCCAGGCGGGCGAGAGCCGATTCGAGCGTCTGTTCGATGAACTGTTTCAAGGGCACCGCCAACTCGCTCACGTTCGCCTGGGGTTCAGCAGGCATCAGGCCTGCGGGCTCGGGGGCGATCGTCCGTTTGCCGTCAGGAAAGTGAATTTCTGACGTTGCTTCGGAAATTGTTTTCACGACGCCAACGCCGTATTGCGGATGGCGGACGTTCATGCCGATGTGCAATGCCTCAATCTTCATGTCGTTCACTTTAGTCGGCCCCTGCGGGAACGGACAACCGGATTCCCAATGGATTGGCGGTGTGAGTGTTCCCGACAGGAATGGCTCAACCTTTTTTTGATCGCGGGTAACGAGATTTGCACGCGCTTTTCCGGTTGCGTTTGGAATCTGTCCTGATTAGCTCTGCGCATGCTCTCAAGGGTTTGTTCGGCGGCGGTAAATGGGATTGAGGCTTACCCGGTCGAAGTGGAGGTAAATGCGGGCTGGGGGGATACCAACATCATCATCGTGGGGTTGCCAGACACTGCTGTAAAGGAGTCGCGGGATCGGGTGACCACGGCGCTCAGCAATTCCGGGTTCAAATTTCCAATGGGACGCACGACCATCAACCTGGCGCCGGCTGATGTCAAAAAGGAGGGACCCAGCTTCGATCTGCCGATTGCCGTGGGGATGCTTGCCGCGAGCGAGCAGGTGGAAACGAAACAGCTCGACCACTTCGTGCTGGTTGGCGAGCTGGCGCTGACGGGCAGCGTGCGCGCGGTCAAGGGTGTGCTTCCGATTGCGCTGCGCGCGCGGGCGGAAGGGAAGACGGGCGTTTTGGTGCCGGTTGACAACGCTGCTGAAGCGGCAGTGGTAGCAGGTTTGCAGGTGATCCCAATCCAGAACCTCCGCGAGGCAGCGGCATTCCTGGAAGGCGACCTTCGCATTCCCCCGGTGCAGGTGGACATCCAGTCACTCTTCAATCATCCGCCCGACGATGAAATGGATTTCTCTGAGGTGAAGGGACAGGAGAACGTGAAGCGCGCGCTGGAAATCGCCGCTGCAGGCGGGCACAACTGTTTGTTGATTGGTCCGCCTGGCACGGGAAAGTCGATGCTGGCCAAGCGGCTCGCGACGATTCTTCCGCCGCTGACGCTCGACGAAGCCCTCGAGACGACGAAGATTCATAGCATCGTTGGCATGCTCAGCCCGGGCCAGGCGCTCGTCACTCGCCGCCCGTTTCGGTCGCCTCACCACACTGCCTCCGACGCAGGATTGCTGGGTGGGAACGTCAATCCGACACCGGGCGAGATATCACTTTCACACAACGGCGTTCTCTTTCTCGACGAGTTGCCGGAATTCAAGAGGAGCGTTCTGGAAACGATGCGGCAACCACTCGAGGAAGGCCGCGTCACGATTTCGCGCGCGGCTGGAACGATGACTTTTCCCAGCCAGTTCATGTTGATCGCGGCAATGAATCCAACCCCGGACGGCAAAATGCCGCACGAATCGCGCAGTTCGCCACGTGAAATTCAGAATTACCTCGGGCGCATTTCCGGGCCGTTGCTCGACCGCATCGATCTTCACATCGAAGTGCCGCAGGTAAAGTTCCAGGAAATCGCGGGGGCGGCGAATGGGGAGAGTTCGACGGCGATTCGCGACCGGGTAATTGAAGCGCGGCAGCGCCAGCAGGAACGCTTTCGCCGCAAGCCTCGGATCACCTGCAACGCCCGGATGGGCACGCGGGAGCTGAAGGAGTTCTGCGAGTTGGACGATGCCGGCAAGGCATTGTTGCAGTTTGCGATGGCGGACTTGAATCTCAGCGCGCGGGCGTATGACCGCATCCTGAAGGTTGCGCGCACGATCGCTGATCTCTCCGGGAGGGAAAGCCTGGCACCTGAGCACGTTTCCGAGGCAATCCAGTTTCGATCCCTGGACAGGCAGTTGTGGAGTTGAGGCCGTTTCTGCGACGACGGAGGTGATGGTGTAAAATGGATCCTAAACGACGAAGCCGGACCTCTTTTGGATCCGGCTTCGTGCTGTATCGGGACAGTTTATGGAAGGACCACGCGCAAGAACAGGTTGGTTGTCGTGATCGGAATCATGACGGGGTTCTGGGTTCCAACAACGTTCCAGATCCCGGATGATAGCAAGGGCGTGGACTGGAGTGTGCCGCCTGCTGGTGTCCACGAGACATTCAACGTGCTGCCGGATTTTGTTGCGGTGAGCAAGGGACGCGCGGCGATGACGGGTGCCTGCATGTAGCCGATCACGCCGTTGAGGAGGATTGAGGGATCGCCTGCAAGTGGATACGCGGCAGGATCGGCTCCTTCCATGTAGGTCACGCTGAAGTTTTCATCACCACCGGTTTGGGAGTGAATCGCCTCGAGGTAATATCGTTGGCCGTTTGTCATCCAGATTCCCTGGCCGTACGGCAGCGTCACACCGCCATCAGCCGTCCACGTATCGGAGTGTTTCAGGTTGGAATCGCCGCTGGTTGCGCTCAACCATGATCGCGCGGTGCTGAATCCTTCCTCGCGTGCAATCTCAACCTTGTTGCGTGGTTGATCATCAGGGCTGAGGAACAGGACCGCGGTGTCGTCGGAGGAGATGAAGAACGTGTAGTTCGTTGTGACGGGCGGAATGAAAAAACCCCGCACTCTCATTGAAGCGGAGGCGTATACTGCGGTGGGAAAATCGATTCCCGAAATGACGTCGTCTGTGTCGCTGCGGCCGAGGGCTCCCTTTTCAACGATGCCGGTGCCAACCCCGATGTTCCAAACCTCGCGTGCCAAGGAATTGGGAATGAGGGTGCCGATGCCCGAGACAGCAAGGTGAACGATGGAGCTGGTGAGCGCCAGTGATGTTCCAGGAGCTCGCACAACGCAGTCGAACTGAGCACCGTTGTCGCTGAGCGACGTCACGAACCCGAAGCTTCCTGCAGTGACTCCCGGCATATTCGTCATTGCTCCAGCCCCATTGCTTCTCCTCCACTGGTATGTGGATGGAACGATGCTGTCGTTTGTCGAATGAACAGTGAAATATACAGGCTGCCAGGCATGGGTTGATACGCTGACGGGGTTCGTCACAATTCCAAGCGCTGTCGCTGCGGGCACGGGCGTGCCGAGCGAGCTTCCTGTTAAGCGCGTTGCAGACCCGTTTGGCGGATCGTTTTCGCCAATGAACTTATAGGTGGCCGACACCACGTCGCCTCCGCCAACTTCGCGATGAACAATTTCCAGGTAATAGCGCAGGCCGGCCGTCAGGGGAATTCCTGCGCCGTAAATGCCGCCGTTGAATTGATCCGACCGTTTCAATGAGGCGTCGCCGCCGCCATTGGCTGTCAGCCATTGCCGCGCGCTGCTCCATACGTTTTCCTGCGCGATTAAATATTTGTTTGCCGGCTGCTCATCTGTGCTGATGAAAAGATCGCTGTCATCATCACAGGAAAGGAAAAAAACATAGTTTGTCGTTTCCGGCGGCACAAAGAATCCGCTGAGCCGCTGGACGTAGTTGTCGTCCCGCGCTTCACTGATGTCGAGGGTGTCGGTAAACAACGTGTAGTCGGGATCCGGAAAACCACCTGCGTTGGCACCGACGATCGGCCGCGTAATGCCACGGGTGGAGGAATTTGTCCAAAACTCCCTCCTCAAAATGCCGCTCGCGAAGGTTCCCTGGATCACATTCAGTGTCGCGTTTGCGCTATTCGTCGCGCCAACGCCCGGAATGGAGATGTCCACTGAAAAGAGCGCGTTGTTGTCCTGCACCAGCGCGATGGCGGTGTAGTTCGACGAGACCGCGCCTGTGATCGGCTGGCCGTTTTTTCTCCACTGGAACGCAGGGGTGATCTCGCTGTCGGTTTGAACGGAAACACGGAATGTATAAGGAAGCCCTTCAAAACGAACGGCGTCGCTCGGCTGGCTAGTGATGAGGAAGTTTGTGACCGGGCGCGTGATGTAGCTGATGAGGCTGCCTGTGAACGCCGATGGATCATTGTCCAACGGAAAACCCGCTTCCACATCAGTCGTTCGCGCGAACGTGGCCCCCAGGTGGTTGTTCGGATCGCCTCCCCAATGAATGGCTTCGATGTAATACCTGCTGCCCGCAACCATGGGAATTCCGGCCGCATGCGGCGGACCTTCGAGCGGCGGATTCAGCGGATCAGGAACCCATTGATCAGACCGCTTTTGTTGAGGAATGCTTCCATCACCGCCGGGCGTGATCCAGTTCCGCGGCAAACTGAACCCATCCTCCTGCGCGACCAGGACTTTGCCCGATGGCTGATCGTTTGTACTGACAAACAGTTGCGCTTCGTCATCGGCCGCAATGAAGAACACATAATTGGCAGTGGCTGGCGGCGTGAAGAAGCCGCTGACGCGCTCGCCGTACTGAGCACCCGCTGACGGAATTTCAAACGAAGTGAAAGTGTTCACCGCGTTTGGCGGGCCGACGTTTCCGAGTGCGATGACATTTGTCAGAAAATGGCCCGGGGCAGGCTGGGTCACGCTCGCAAACAGTTCCCGTTTCAGGCGCCCGCTCACAGTCAGTCCGCCGGTGGGAACCACTGTCAATGTGGCGACTCCAGAGGTGCGGACCAGTGTGGGTGTTCCGATCCCGGGAACTGCCACGACGCAACGGAATTTGGCGTTGTTGTCATTGGTCGATGCGATGATGGTGTAAAAGGAATTTGTGGCGAAGCTCACGTTTGTTGCGCCGGGAATATTCGCGTAATTCGTGACCCCGCCGCTCACGGTTCCGCGCTGCCATTGATAAGCAGGGGGAATCTGGCTGCTATAGATCGGCGCGGCGCGAAAAACCGCGGGTGTGCCCGCCACGACGGTCCTGCTTTGTGGCTGGCCTGCACTTGAGAATCCAGGAAGAGTGGGATTTGGAATGACGATTCCGATGATGAACTCTGGCGACCCGTTCATGAGTACCGTTTCCGTGCCATCCCCAATTCCAAATCCGTGGGGTATTGCTGTAACAGCCAAGGTGCCACCCCCGCCGCCGTTGTGATGAACGGCTTCCAGGTAATAGCGCGTCCCTGCGACCAGGTTGATTCCGCCGGCGTGCGGCGAGACGCCCAGTCCATTCGTCCAGGAGGCCGAGCTTTTCTGGGAAGCGATCCCGCCCGCCGCACCCGGGACAGTCCAGTTCAATGGCGGGCTCCAGGTGTTCTCCTGCGCGATCAGATACTTGTTCGTGGGATTATCATTGGTGCTGATATAAAGGTCGGTGTCATCGTCGGCGGCCAGATAGAAATCATACAGACCGCTGTTCGTCGGAATGATCAATCCCGAGAATCGCGCAGTATAGTTGGGTCGTTCATCAGCGGCGTTCCAGGCGCTATAAAAGTTCGTCGCCGCTGCAGTTGGCGGGTTGGTGGAGTTCACCTGGGCTCGGGTGGCGCCGGGGAAATACTCGCGTTTCACCGCCCCAGGCACAAACAACTGGGCGTCGGCCGGAAACGCAAGGTGCAGGACAGTGCAAAAAAGCAACAGCAGTCTGGTCGTGTTCATAAGTCTGTGAGAGACAACCGGATGCGAACAAGCCTGACGCTGGCAGCAAAGCCATCGCGAACGGAACAGGGATGCCAATATCATAGGTGATGTTACGAAGAGGTTGGGTTTCTTCTGTGGTTTGATGTCCTGTCCGGCTGATTGACGAAATGCATGCGCCAATCGAGGGCGGGCCGGGGCGGTGACGGACAGACTGTATCAAGTTCCTGCGGGCGGAATAGTCGCGAAAATGCATTACGGATCGTTTTGGAAGACCTGCAATTCGCTTCAGACTTGTTGTTGCGGACGGGATAATCGCCTGCGAAACAGGATTACGGCGTGGGCGGTAATACATTCCTACGACATGACAAGGTAATCAGAACGTATAGGATCCCTGCGTCCATCATTCCCTTAAAACTCATAAGCAACCCATAATCTACGCCAATCATATGAAACAAACCCGCATACTGGATGGAATAGGTCGGGCACTTGCCCTGGCCTGCCTCGCCGCCGGCGTCCTGCCTGCACAGGCTGCCCTGTTATCGTCAGAGTCATTCAATGTCGGTGCTGGCGGTTACACAACTGGCGACGTCGCCGGGCAAGCGTCAACGGATGCGTTCTATAGTGGTGGATGGTTCAAGGGGGACCCCACTCATGACGTGCAGATTGTTGGAACGGGTCTTAGTTATAATGGATTGCTCAGCAGCGGCGGCGCCCTGGCCACCGGTGCAGTCGGTCGCGGTGGGCGTAACCTCGCCACTCCCTGGGATAACAATACTGTGGGAACCTATTACATCAGTTTTCTGGCGAATTTCGGCGTCGGCGGCACGCACCACCGCGTTGTCGAAGCCTGGAACGCGCCTTCGCTCGCAGGGGCTGACGGAACTCGTTCACTGCAACTCGGTTACAGCACTTTTACAGGATTGGGAACGACGCTGTCCCTGAGCATCAACAATGGGTCGGACGGGGTCGATGAGTCGGATTTCGACAATAACGTCGAATTGGCGGCCGACGGGACCACGCACCTGTTCGTCTTGCGATATGACCTCGCCAATACAGCGGGAGGGGACACTGTGTATGGATACATGGATCCTGCGGACCTCAGCTTTGAACCCGGATCGGCAAATGTTCTAATGACAGGTTTTGACTTCGGGCTCGCAGCTTTCGGCAGCGTCGTCAATTTCGTGTTCGATGGCACTCCGACAGGCACGATTGATGAAATCCGATTTGGTGATACGTGGAATGATGTGTTGCCTGTGCCCGAACCCAGTTCGCTCGCGCTTCTTGTTCTCGGCGGCGTGGGTCTTGTGGCGGCTCGTCGCAAGCAAGCTTAGTTTTGCCTCAATACCAGCCCTCGTCTGCGTGCAGGCGGGGGCTTTTTTGTTTCCGTGCGCAGGGGTTTCAGGTAGGGGCGAAGCATGCCGCCCGATTCAGGGTGGCGCAAAAGTGCTGCGTTCGCGCAACCAGCGCAGGTCAGCGTAGCCGGACGCGGCGTCGGCTGGAGTTTGGACCGCGGTGGCTTTGAGAAGCCGGGGATCGCGCCATTTTTTGATTTCTGCGTGACCATCGGCATAGAGGATTCCACCTGCGTTGTTATGGTAGCTGGCAGGGACATCAACCCACGTAAACGCATTGGCACCAGTGGCACTTGCGGAAACCACGAACCACCCGTCGTTTATCGTGTTGTGATTCTCATCCAAAAAAACAAAGAGCTGGCTGGGGCTGATTCGGCCTCCGATATCACTCTGTTTTCGAAACACCCGCCCTGGGGCTGAAAGGCCTTGATTATGTGGCGGACTCGCAGGATTGAGCCAGGCGTTGGCGGACATGCTGCGCAGCGTCGGAGCCCCATTGCTCGCTTTTTTCGGATCGGCGGGACATTTATAGATCGCGAATGACTTGGTGTAATCCCAGAGCAACCCGCGCGTGATATAACTGGTGGTCACGGATTCGATCGGCGTCTGCATGTTCCCGTAGCACCAGTTTGGGGCGTCGGTGTTACCTGTTCCCGCCGTAGGGCAAATGTTATCGCGGTTGTCGCTCGAGTACATCATCCACGCCAATTGAAGCTGTCTCAGGTTGTTCATGCATTTGACGGCATGCGCCTTTTGCTTGGCCTTGGCGAGCGACGGCAGGAGCATTGCGGCGAGGATGGCGATGATTGCAATCACCACCAACAGCTCAATGAGCGTAAAGCCGTCCTGGCGGAAGCTATTCTGTCCAGACAGGTTTGTTTGTTTTGGTTTCATATGGCCGGGTTCAGATTCAGACCTGATTTTGAAGCGGGGCGGTTTTTCTAAAAACCTTGCGGTTATCCGCGCATTCTATTGGGTGCTGATGTTCAACAGAACAATAGCAGCTCATTAAGCGGCAAGGAATCGATTGTAATGAAAAATAATTACCGCTGGGCATGATAAAGGATGAGACTCGTTTTCGATTTTAAGCGCCTGGACGGTTGGCGCCTACTGCGCCGGGATGATGCGTGTATTTCGCGACGGCCTGGGAACGCGAACGGACGTGGAGTTTGTCGTAAATGCGCCGGATATACGTGTTCACTGTCGGCACGCGGATGTGCAGGGTGTCGGCGATTTCCTTGTACAGGTATCCGCGGGCGAGCAGTTCGAGAACTTCCTTTTCCCGGCCCGTTAATTCCTCGGTCTCAGGCATCGGCTGGCCGATGCGTTGATACGATTGAACCACCTTGCGCGCGATGTTGCTGGTCATTGGAGAGCCTCCCGCCTGCACATTGCGCAACGCAGAAAGCAATTCCTCCCTGGGGGTTTGCTTCAACAGGTAACCACTCGCACCCGCCATGAGCGCGTTGAAGATGTGATCGGAATCCTCATACACGGTCAGCATCACGAACTGCGCCTGCATCATGTCAGGCTTCAGGCGCCGAACGCATTCAATGCCGCTCATTCCTGGGAGATTGATGTCCATGAGCACAACGGCTGGTTTCTCATTCGGCAGCGTCGCAATCGCACTTTCCGCGCTTGCGTGAACGCCGACACAGGCGAAGCCTTCCGCTCCCCGGATCCAGTCAGAAAGAATTCCCCGGACGGACGCGTCATCTTCGACTATGGAAACCGCAATACTCATCGCAGTATTTATCGTATGCGGCCTGCGTTGGAGACATGACAAAATTGTAAATAGTTCTCATTACACCGCATTTGCTGGCTTCGGGATGGGCACAGTCAATTGTACCTGTGTCCCAAGGCCGGGCGCGCTTCGCAATTCACATGCCCCGCCCGTCTCGGCCAGCCTCCGTTGAATGTTCCCCAATCCGTTTCCACTGCTGATTCGGCCAGCCCCGTTCGTGGCGGGCGCTTCCCGATTGAATCCGCGGCCGTTGTCCTCGACTTCCCACGTGAACGCGTCTGCGGAAAGCGACAGCGTGATCCGCACTTCGCTGGCGCCTGAATGTTTCACCACATTGTGCAATGCCTCCTTGAATGCAAGGAACAGGTTGTGGCGGATCTCGGCTGTCAGCGCCAAGTGTGGCAATTGCAGAGGAACATCCAGCCGGCAGCGAACGCCAGCGACGCCCAGATAATCCTGCGCAAATTTGCCAAGATACGCGGCGAGACTGTCCAGGGTGTCGTGGCTAGGGTTGACGGCCCAAACAATTTCATCCATTGCGCGAGTCAACTCGCGTGCCGTGGTGTAGATCAGGTCCAGATTGCGGACGGCCGTTGAGTCCCCGTCCGAATGGCCATTGCGCGTGGCCGGGCTGAGTTGGCTTAACATTGTGATTCGAGTCAGGCTTGCGCCAAGGTCATCGTGTATGTCCCGCGCGATGCGCGATCGTTCGCGTTCAACGGAGCGCTGCCGTTCGAGGCGCTCAAGCTTGCGCCGCATGCGGCGCCTCGTGGCAAACCAGACTCCACCGCTCGCGGCACCCACGATGGCAAGGCCGATCACCGAACGAAACCACCCGGTCTGCCAGAAGAATGGCAGCACTTCGAAGGCAGCCTGCGCGCCGGCGTCGTTCCACACGCCATCGTTGTTGCACGCCGTCACGCGAAACGTGTAGCGGCCTGGCGGAATATAATTGTAAACGATCGAGCGCAGCGTGCCGTTTTCGTTCCAGGTGGTTTCCAGTCCCTCGAGCTTGCAGCGGAATCGCACTTTTTCTGGCGCAACAAAACTGAGGCCGGCATAACGGAATTCGAAGTGATGCTTTCCTGGCGCGATCTGGATCGGAGTCGCGGCCGTCAGATTGACGGTTTCCCCGTCAGTCAGCATTTCCTCAAACACCACAGGCGGCGGCAGTGTATTGATGCGAACGGCCTCGGGGTTGAATGTCACAAGGCCCTTCGTGGTTGGAAACCAAATATGTCCATCCGGCGTGCGGGATCCGGCGGGTTGAAGGCCTCCTGTGCATTCGAGCGTGGGCAGGCCGTCACTGAGTCCGAGATTCAGCACATCGAGGCTGTTGGTGATGCCATCCGCGCACGCGTTCACCTGGGCCTTGCTCACGCGCATGATACCGCCGTGTGAACTGAGCCAGAAGTAGCCTCGGCCGTCATCCTGCACATTGCAAATCACGCTATTGGCCAGCCCGTGCTGCCTGCCCACCGCGGTGAATTTGCCGTCCTTCAGGCGATTCAGTCCGCCGCCCGAGGTTCCGATCCACAAGACACTGTCCGAATCGAGGTGCAGGCATTGAATCGAATCGCTCGAAAGGCCGTGCTGCCGCCGATACAGGCGAACTTCCCCGTGCCGCAGCTGGCCGATGCCTCCGCTGGCCATTCCGAACCAGACAGTTCCGTCGAGATCTTCAACGACTGAGTTGACGTCGCGAAGATCCACTTCGCCTGCGCGGCGATACCAGATCGATTTTCCATTTCGGTGGCGCAGAAGGCCATACGCACCCCCGACCCACAGGCCTCCCGAGCGCGCAGGCAGAATCGCGAGCAATGGTCCGCCGGCATCGCTGAGTGGCACCGCCGTTCGAAACACAGTTCCGCTGCGCATCAGCAATCCGCCGAACCATGTGCCCGCCCATACCTGCCCGGAAATATCCTCACCCACGGACCACACGTAGGGATTGTCGAAGCCCGCGGTCACGCCGTAGTTGCTCCATTGATCGTCCTCATAGTGATACAAACCCGCGCCTTCGGTGCCGACCCAGAGTGCGCCGTCCGCTCCGCTCGTGACTGAAAGAACGGCGCTGCCTTGCCATTGATCGGGTGGAGTGACGGTACGAACCATTCCCTGGCGCACGAGAACGATCCCATTGTTCCCTGTGCCGACCCACAGATTTCCTTCGCGATCCTCGTGCAGTGCGGTGACCCAATCGCTCGGAAAGCCTGTGGCGCGATGAAGCTGCTGGTGATCGCCGCCAGGCCTCCCGAGATAAAGCCCCTTGTCCGAAGTGCCGGCGGCAAGGAGTCCTGCGCGTGTTTCCAACAGATTGTGAACGGGTGAACCCTCCCATGGAGCCGGGCCTAGGTCCTCGACGCCCGTCACTTGGCTCCATCGCCGCACCCGCAGGTCGCTGAGCAACCAAAGGTCGCCATTCCTGCTTGGACCAATTCCCTGCAGATAGCTGTTTGTCGTGACGACATCGGGTTCCACCAGCCGCACTGTTCCATCCTGAAGCACGGATAGAAATCCTTCGCGATCAATCGCGATCCCGCCGTTCTGAAGCGCAGCCATCTGCACGATCTTGGCGACGCTTCCTGCAAGAGGACTCAGGACGAGGCGGTCCCGGACACGGGCGATGAACCCAAGTTCGTTGAGCAGCCAGATGTCGCCGGCGGCATCGGCGGCAATCGTGTGGATCTTTCCGGCAAGCCATTCCGGGGGAGGGACAGCGTGGAAGATTCCATCCTTCATGCGGGTCACGTCGCCGCTTTCGTGGCCAATCCAGAGCGTTCCGTCCTCCGCTTCGAAAAGACTTGTGACGCGGCTGTTGCGCATCGCGGGCGTGTTGTTGTCGTGGAACACCGTGAATGAAACGCCGTCGAACCTTGCGAGTCCGCTGTAGGTGCCGACCCACAGATAGCCATCGCGGGTTTGTTGGATGGCGGAAACCTTGTTTTGCGGCAGGCCGTCCTCGGCGCGCCAGGAACGGAAAACAAAATGCGGGGATTCAGCTGCTGGCGAGGAAAAGGTGGCGAGCAGGGTTTCCACCATTGCGATCCCGGCTGCCAATGCTGTAGCCGCCCGGCGCATGGGCCTGGCGAGTTCACGGCGCAAAATCACGGGGTGACTGTGCCTGTCCCGAAACCGCGAGGCAAGCACCAGCGAACGAGGTTCGCATCCTGCCATGACTGGTTCCCGCACGATATCTCACAAGGGCTGCGGTCCTTCAGGAATGCGTTCTACGGCGCGCGAGGTGTGCGGAACAATCAGCACGATGGCAAGTTCTACGGGGCGAACAATCCGTTGAAAAAGAAGGTGTGCACGACTACTTTCGGTGCACATGGGTCTGGCAGATCGTTATTACATGCGGCAATCGTCCGGCGGCCTGAACTGGTCGGCGACAACGACGCTGCTGGTTGTGAACTGGATTATCTTCCTGTTGCAGGTCACAGCGTTGCCGCCGCGTTGGGCCTATTACCTTTACCTGAGCCCGGAGGGATTGGCTCACGGTTTCGTCTGGCAGTTGCTCACCTTTCAGTTCCTTCACGATCCCAACAACTGGCTCCACATCATTTTCAATTCGCTGGGCCTTTTCTTTATCGGTCGCGCCGTTGAATCGATGTTGGGAACACGGCGGTTCACCCACCTTTATCTTCTGAGCGGAATCGCGGGCGGTCTGCTTCAAATGCTGCTCGGCGTCTTCGTTCCGTCCAGGTTTGGCGGGCTGGTTGCCGGCGCGTCAGCTGGGTTGTCAGGTCTCATCGCCACCTTTGCCATGATGAACTGGTCGAACCGCTTCACGATGTTCCTGTATTTTTTTCCAGTCCCGATGACTGGCCGGATACTGCTCTGGATCAGCCTGGGTTTTGCGATTTTTGGCCTCGTCATGCCTTCTGGAAACGTGGCGCATGCGGCGCATTTGGGCGGACTGCTGTTGGGCGTCATCTGGGTGAAGGTGGGATGGCATCTCGACTACGTGGTTCCTCCGTGGGAACGGTGGATCGCGGGGTTGTCCCGGCTGAGTCCGTGGAACCGCCGCGAGCGAAAACGGCAGCTTGTGCGCGCAGCGATCATCCGCAATCCAAACTGGACCGCCATGAAGAATATCTCGGCGGAGATCCCTGAGGAGGAGTTCATCAGCAAGGAAGTTGATCCCATCCTCGATAAAATTTCGGCCCACGGAATCCAAAGCCTGACCGATCGCGAACGCGCCATTCTGGAGCGCGCGCGCAACAAAATGGCAAAGTGACGCGGGGGGCGTGCAGGTTTACACTGCCGCCGTTGATGCATTCGACCACTGCCGCCGTTATTGTCATCGCGCTGATCCTGTTGCGCCTGTCCACGGAGCAATGCCTCGCCTGGCTGAATCGGCGGCACGTGCGGCGCCATGCCGATGCGGTCCCGGAATCCTTTCGCGGGTTTATAGATTCTGCGACCTACGCGAAATCAGTTCGTTACACCCTCGCACGCAGCCGCTTTGCGCAACTGGAAGGTTTGTATGGGACCGCGGTTCTTCTGGTAATCCTGTTCAGTGGCGTGTTGCCGTGGGCGTTCCAGCTGGTTTCAACCGCCTGGGGAGAGTCGGCCTGGGCCATGGCTGCCTTCCTGTTCATTGTCGGGACTGGCCTGGCGATTCCCGACCTGCCCTTGGAATGGCTGGCGCAGTTTCGATTGGAATCGCGCTTTGGCTTCAACACGACGACGCAGGCGACCTGGTGGCTTGACCGGCTTAAAGGATTATTGCTGGCGGGGGTGCTGGGTTATCCGCTGCTTGTCCTGGTGCTAAAGATCGTGGACTGGACGGGCCCGAATTGGTGGCTTTGGGCGTGGGCGGTTATCCTCGGCTTTCAACTGGTGATGATGATCATCGCGCCCGTGCTGATCCTGCCGTTGTTTAACAGGTTCACGCCACTGCCCGAAGGAAGCCTGCGCGAGCGACTGCTAAAACTGGCGGATCGCACACGCTTTCGGGCGAAGAGCATTGAAGTGATGGATGGCAGCAAACGTTCCCGACATTCCAACGCATTCTTCACGGGCCTCGGCGGCTTCCGAAAAATTGTTTTATTCGACACTCTCATCCAGCAATTGTCGGAGCCCGAGCTCGAAGCCGTGCTGGCCCATGAGATTGGTCATTATCGCAGAAAGCATATTCCGCGGATGTTGATCGTGTCGGCCATCACGTCACTGGCCGGATTCTTCGTTGCGGGCTGGCTTGTAAGGCAGGCGTGGTTTTATCAGGCGTTCGGATTTGAGCCCGGCAACGCCGCCCCCGCGCTGCTGCTGTTTGCGCTGCTTTCCGGCGTCGTCACGTTTTGGTTTTCGCCGCTGATGCACGCGTGGTCGCGTCGTCACGAGTATGAGGCAGATGCATTTGCGCGCGAGGCGGTGGAAGGCCCGGATGCGCTGATTGGGACATTGCGCAAGTTGAATGAAAAGAATCTGAGCAACCTCACGCCGCATCCACTCTACAGCGGGTTCTATTATTCGCATCCAGCGTTGCTGGAACGCGAGCAGGCACTGCTTGCGAAACCGTAAGGGACATCGCGCTGCGAACCGTGGGGGGCGGGCTGATATGCAGGGACAGCGCAAGCGCACCGTGCGATTCCGCGGGACATTTGGGAGCTGGTCCGTGTGGCGCTTGACACCTGCGGCTGAAAAATCTAGGTAGGACAGGCGCTCTATGATTACTACCAAACTCCTCCCGCTGGCTTTGTGCCTTGTCGTTCCCGCCCTCGCCCCGGCAGCGACGCAGCTCACGGTTACCGCCGTCAACAAACTCCAGTTGTCCCGGCCCAGCCAGACGATCGAAGTTTCTGGACGCGATCTTACGCCGCTCGGCACCGACCTAACACGGATTCACGTGCGCGATGCTGCAGGTGGGGAATTGTTGGTTCAGGCTGTGGATTCCGACGGCGACACGTACCGCACACCCGACCAGCTGATCTTCCAAGCGGACTTCGCTCCCGGCGAATCTAAAACGTTCACGCTCACGCAAGGGAACAAGCACGTTTACAGCCTGCAACAGTTCAAGGCGTTTGGCCGATTCAACCGTGAACGCTTCGATGATTTCGCATGGGAAAATGACCGCATCGCGCATCGCACGTATGGAAAGGCGCTCGAAACCTGGGAGGGCGAACCGCTGTCGAGCAGCACGATCGACATTTGGTCGAAGCGCACCGGCAGGATGGTGTTGAACGATTGGTATC
This sequence comes from Verrucomicrobiia bacterium, assembly GCA_035629175.1. Taxonomy (NCBI): domain Bacteria; kingdom Pseudomonadati; phylum Verrucomicrobiota; class Verrucomicrobiia; species Verrucomicrobiia bacterium. The sequence goes on from DASPIL010000098.1 coordinate 39,779, forward strand.
TCGCCGATGATTACCACACCGATCATGGAGACGGCGCGGATTTTTATTCGGCAGGCCTGAGTCGCGGCAACGGCGGCAGCGGCCTTTGGGCGGACGAACGGCTCTGGGTTTCGCGAAACTTCGTCAACTCGCGAGTGCTCGCGAACGGCCCGATCCGCGTCCTGTTCGAACTTGTTTATGAGCCATTCAACGTGAACGGCATCAGTGTCGCGGAGGTGAAACGCGTCTCCCTTGATGCGGGACAGCAGCTGGATCATTACGTCAGCACGTTCAAGCCGTTCACGCGTCCGAATCAGCCGGCAACGCTCACTGCGGCGGCAGGGTTGAAGAAGGTTTCCGGTGAGCAACTCGAGAACAACGCCGAGCGCGGATGGATCGTGAAATGGGAGCGCGTGGAGAAGAATGCCGGAAATCAAGGTCTCGCGGTGGTCGCAGATCCGGCATCCGTTGTTAAATCCGCAAGCGACAACCTGAATCAACTCTTGTTGCTCAAGGTGACTTCCACGAACACAGTCTCGTACTGGGCGGGTTTCTGTTGGGACCGCGCGGGCCATTTCACCACGCCCGATGCGTGGAAGAACTACGTGGAGGAATTCAGCCAGGGTCTCGCTTCCCCGATCGCGATCACTGTCAAGTAACCGCGATGCTCACGCGGTGTCGTCAGGCCTGAAGGGTGGCGCAAACCACGTTTGGCATGGGCAGATCGGACCCCGCGTGGACAGGCGCAGCGGCAGGGACTTTCACAGCGTGACTTCTGCCGTTCCTTGCAGGCGAGGCGGCTGGCCTGGGGAGGGTGCAGGTGCAGATGGTGCCGTTCTTGGCATTCGGCTCGATATTGAAAGTCGCGCCCACGGTGTTCGCGCGGTAATTCATGATGCGAAGACCCATGCGGTTTTTCTTTCCTTCCGGCAGGGAAAAGGGAAGGCCGTCGTTCTTGATCGTCAGCACCAGTTGATCGGGAACTTGGGCCGCGGAAATCCAGACTCGCGTGGCCTTGCCGTGCTTGACCGCATTGCTGATGGCTTCCTGCGCGATCTTGTAGAACTGCATCGTGGTGTTCGCGCTTAGAGGCGGGATCTCGCCCTTGATCACCAGCGAACAGGGAATGTTGAACATCTTCTCCACATTGGCCGCGAGGCATTTCAGCACTTCCGCAAGATCATCCCCCTGAACATCGAGTGAACTGAAGCGGCGGGCCAGATTGTGCGTGTGGTGGATGATTTGATCAACGAGATCCGCGACACGTTCGGCATCCTCTGCGGCGGGATGCTTCTCTTTGGTCAATCGTTGCTGAACCGCCTGGGCGAGCAGCAGCAGCCCTGTCAGTTTCTGACCGAGATCATCATGAATGTCAAAGCCGATGCGTCGACGTTCATTTTCCGCGATTTCAAGAAGCTCGGTTTCGAGGCGGCGGCGTTCCTCAAGCAGGCTCTGCAACCGCACGTTGGCCTCCTGCAGGTCCGCAGTCCGTTGTTCAACGCGAAGTTCCAACTCATCGTGCGCGCGCCGCAGTGCCGCTTCGCATTCGCGCTGAGCCTGTCGCATTTCAGCTTCGCGCAATTCCCGCTCGACCGCTGGAACAAGCCGGGCGAGGCGATCCTTCATGATATAATCGTGCGCGCCGGATTTCATCGCCGCGACGGCGGTTTCCTCCTCGATGTGGCCTGATACAATAATGAATGGGACGTCGACACCGCGCTGTTGGAGAAGTTTCAAAGCCTCTGTGGCGCTGAACATCGGCATGGAATGATCGGCCAGAATCACGTCCCAGCGCGATTCGTCCAGGGCAGCGGTCATTTCCTCCGACGTTGCCAGGCGGCGGCATTGAACGCGAAGCCCGCCTTTGGTGAGCGCGCGCTCGAGCAGGAACGCATCGGTTTCGGAATCTTCGATCAGCAAAACCCGCAGCAAGCGGCGGGAGGTTCGGGTGCCGTTTTCCTGAATCTTCTGTGCAATCATACGTGTTACTTCGCCACAGCGGAAACTTCGACCTAAGCGCGTTTATTTCCGAATGCTAGGAGCGATTATGGTGGGGATTACCCAAGTGCGTTATGGGGTTTTGACCCAGCACCGTGAACAATGTTCAAGTGTCGGAAGAGGAAGCTCGCCCGGCGTCTGCGACGGCAATTCAAAGAAAGCGCAGGAAAGCTCTCCACTTCTGTCGGTGTGACCCTCAGCGCTGAGGCCGGCTGCCCAAGGATTCCTGAACCACTTCCTGGCCGACCGCGCGATCGAGGCGGGCGCGGGCCACGGCGTAATCGTGCAGCGCCTGGATTTGCGTCGTCCGGGCCTGCGTCAGGGAAGTTTCAGCATTCAACACGTCCAACTGCGTCGCCGATCCCGCTTCGGTGCGCGCTTTCGCGAGTCGCAGTGCTTCGTCGGCCTCTTCCTGGACCTTGGATTGCGATTCCAAGACTTCCTTTGCTTCGATGAACGTGGAATAAGCCGTACGCACCTCAAGTTCAATCCTGCGTCCCGCATCGTCGACATCCACCTGCGCGCGTTCGTGTTCGGCGCGCGCCTGAATCACCCTGCCGCGGGTTTCAAAGCCGTCAAAAATGTTCCAGTTCAATTGGGCTCCCACCACCCAGCCGTCGACCTCGCGGCTCAGATCGCTAATATATTGGGAGCTGCGCCATTCGTATCCTGCGAAGCCTTGGAGGCTTGGTTTGTAGCCAGACCGCGCTTGAACGATGTTTTCGCGCCGAAGCTGTTCTGCTTTGCGCAGGGAACCCAGCTCAGTGCGCCGATTCAAAGCCTGCTGGATGGCATCGGGCAAGGAAACATCATAGGGCGCGGCCTCGAGTCGATCGGTCAGTTGCAACGGGATATCCTCCCACACCTCGCGCGGCAGATTGTAACCGAGCTGGTTCACCAGGTTGTTTTTCGCGATGCGAAAAGCGTTTCGGGCGCGGATCAAGTTCGGCCGCTGGTTCGCGACTGCGACTTCGGCTCGCAGCACATTGAAGCGCGGAACTGTTCCAGCGTCGTATCGACGGCGTTGATCTTCGAGTTCGCGGGTCAGGAGGTTCACGGAAGCTTCGTTCACGACGATCTGCTGTTCGGCGACGAGAACATCGAAGTAGGCGATGCGCGTGGCGAGGAGAGTGTCAGCGACTGCGGTTTGGTATTCCAGCAGCGCCTGTTCGCGTGTGAGCCGCGCGGCCCGCAGCGCAGAACTGACGCGGCCACCTTCGTAAATCGATTGAACCAGCTGCACCCCTGCCGCCCAGTTTTGATGCGGGAACTGGGGGCTCCCGCCGACTGGAAACGGCTCGGTAAGATTGGGATCCGTGCTGACGAACGAGGAAGGGCCGCGGGACGTGGTTGTCTGGATGCGGGGAAGCGCAATGGCGCGGGTCTGGATGACAAGGCCGTATGTGGCCTGCAGGTCGCTGCGCGCGCGGGCGATGCTGGCATTCTGGCGCAGCGTGATGTTCAAGGCCTCCAGCAGGGACAAAGGTTTTGAAAGCCACGCGGTTTCCTGCGCTGCGGGAGCGGTGTCAAAGCGCGGCGCGGCGCTTGCAATTGCGGCGCTGGCTGCAATCGAAATCAGAGCTATCACCCGAGTGAACCTTTTCATGAGGCGCACAATATCTTCACCGCGGCCGGAGCCGACGAGCTTTTTTATATACCGGCAGCGGACCATTCGACGCAGCAGAAACTTATGCGATTGTCTATCGTGAATATACGGGATGCGAGAATGAGCGATAATTTTTCGTTTAAGTTTGCTCACCGGAAAACCGGCGCATTACCCTTCGGCTTCGCACTATGCTCAGTGGTATCAATAAGTTGTTTGGCCAGCGGCAGGCCCCCCAGGCCGCTCCGTCTGCGCCAGTCTCACCCAGTCGTTCACCCATTTCCCAAGGCAGCCGGCCAACCTACGCCAAGGTTTTTCGCTGGCGCCTCCCGGAAGGACATGCACAACCGCCGTCCGTCGTTGAAGTAGCGGGATCGTTCAACGGCTGGCAAAAGGTTTCCATGCAGCGGGATGCCAGCACCAATTCGTGGCAAACCACGATCGACCAGATTCCAGCAAACAAGACACATCATTATATGATCCTCGTGGACGGGCAGCCGGTTCATGATCGCAATGCCGACGGTTTTGCGATGCCAGCCGGACCTGACGAGCAGCGTTATCAGTTGATTACTGAGCGCGGCCCGCGAGTGTTCATGCTGTTCGCCCAGGCGAAATAGCCCGCTCCGCACGGGCGCCCACAATCGGGGTTGCAACGTTCGCGAGCTTTCGCGAACCCCACGGCTTTTTTCGAGCGCCCATTCGAAAACAGCCGCTTGAGAAATTTCGCCCAGGCTCTAATCTCGGTTCAACTTACAAATTCCCATGGCTACCAAAACGATCATCAAACCTGCCAAATCCCCCGCCGCTGTTGGTCCTTACAATCACGCCATTAAAGTCGGCGACCTCCTGTTTTGCGCCGGCCAGATTCCCATTGACCCAAAGGACGGCAGCCTGGTTCCGGGCAGCATCCAGGTGCAAACGGAACGCGTGCTGGAGAACGTGAAGTCAATTCTCGAAGATCAAGGATTGACGTTTGCGAACGTGGTGAAGAGCACGGTTTTCATGACGAACCTGGGTGATTTCGCGGGGATGAACGAGGTATACGCGAAGTACTTCACGAAAGATTTTCCCGCGCGCTCCACGATTCAGGTCGCTGCGCTTCCTAAGGGCGCCAATGTGGAGATTGAAGTCGTCGCACATTTTTAACAATCAACTGGCGCGGAAACCTTGCTCCAACCGCGTTTGAATTTATGAGGAAATCCTGGAAGGATAAACTGGCCGATGACAAAAACCTGCCGCGGGTCTTCCAGGTGCCGGGCGAGATGGCCAGGCGGTTCGGGGCCGGCATGATGGTGATCCCGGCGCCGCGCGAAGTGGACGCCCTCATGAAGCGAGTGCCGAAGGGACGGGTTGTGACGATCAATGAACTTCGCAGCGCCGTGGCGTCGCGTCACCAAGCGGATATGGCGTGCCCCATCACGACTGGAATTTTCTCTTGGATTGCCGCGCATGCCGCAGCTGAAGCAAGTTCTCTCGGTTCGAAACGAATCACGCCCTACTGGCGCACGTTGAAAAACGGCGGGGAGGTGAATCCAAAGTATCCCGGGGGTCTTGAAGAAGTCAGCAAACGTCTGCGTGCGGAATGCCACGAAATAGAAAAGCGCGGCAAGCGCGCGTATGTCGTCGATTTCACAAATGTCCTCGTCAGCGGAAAGCGCCTTCTGGGGGCATCCGGATCGTCACGCAAGCCAATGCCGCGGTCGGGCAAGCGCGCATGACTGCTGTCGGTTATTTCGTCATTGGTTTTGTGCTGGGCGGGGGTGTTTGCTTTGCCATCGGCTGGCTCATAGGTTCCCGCAAAAGTGCTGTTCCTGCGGACAACCGATTGGAAAGCGAGTTGCGACAGCAGGTTGCGCAGCGGGAGGCGGAGTTGATTCAACTGCGGGCGCAGCTGGTTGAAGCCACCAACGCCCGGGCGGCTGCGGAGGCAAAGAGATCCGCCGCTGAAAACCTGCTTTCGGAACAGCGGACGCTTCACGAGAACAGCATGGGTGCACTGCAAGAGGCGCAGTCGAAGGCGCTTGCCGATTTGCGGGACGCTTTTAAGGCATTAAGCGCGGATGCCCTGAAGCAAACCGCCCCGGAGTTCCTGCGATTGGCGGAGCAGAGTCTTGGTCGATTCCAGGAAGCGGCGAAAGGGGATCTGGCGCAACGACAGGAATCCATCAAGACGCTTGTTGAACCGTTGAAACAACAGCTCGAGTCCTATCAGAAGCGCCTTCAGCAGAGTGAGGCCGCGCAGTCATCGACCCTCGGCGAGGTGAAGAAGCAATTGGAGTTGTTGTCGCAACAAAGTGAATCGCTTGCGAACGAAACCCAGCAGTTTCGGATGGTGCTGCGCTCGAATCAGGCGCGCGGCCGATGGGGTGAAGAAACCTTGCGACGGGTGGTCGAGGCGGCCGGATTGAGCGCCCATTGCGACTTTGTCGAGCAGACCAAGGAGGGGGATTCCAAGCCTGACCTGATGGTGCGCCTTCCGGGTAACCGTTTGATCATTGTTGATTCCAAGGTTCCCGATTTTGATTTCCTGACTGCGCTGGAAACGGCGGATCCAGTGAAGCGCGCGACATCCCTTGCATCGCACGCTGCAAAGCTGCGATCCACGATCAAGTCACTGGCGGAGCGCGATTATCCGCGCCAATTCCCGCATGCCTTGGACTACGTCGTTTTGTTTGTTCCCGCTGAATCGCTGTTTAGCGCCGCACTCGAGGGGGATCAGGAATTGATTGTCTGGGCGGCAGGGAAGCGGATCCTGCTCGCCACGCCCGCGTCCTTGATTGCGCTGCTTCGGTCGGTGGCTGTGAGCTGGCAGCAACATGCGGAAACAGAGAATGCGGCAGCAATCGCCGAGGCGGCGCAGGATTTATTCACGCGCGTTTGCAAGTTCACGGAACATTTCGAACGCATCCGCGCGGGCCTGGACCGCGCCAACAACGCCTACAATGACGCTGTGGGAAGTTACGAGCGCATGGTGCGACCGGCGGGCGATCGCATCCAGAAGCTGCGTGGCGGCGCGACCCAGAAAGAGCTGGCGGAAATCGTCCCACTGGAAGCAAATCTTCGGCTGCCGCCTGCTTCCTGATGCGAAAAATTCAACTATCAGGAACAAATCGTACCGCACGGCCAAAAGACTTGGGGCAACGCTCCGAAATCGCACGTCAAGGCAACAAAACCGTAGGGCAACGCCCCCCAATCATAGAGCAGACCGCACGAATCGTAAGGCGGAGCGGCCGAATTGTAGGATGGAGGACCGAATCTTAAGTCCCGTGCCCGAAATCTCAGGTTCAAGCGGCTAAACCGTAAGTTTAAGGACGGAATCGTGGCGCAGCGCACAGTACTCGCTGGTCCAGTCAACGAAATCCCAAGGGCGGGCTCCCGAATACTATGGTGGTACGAATTCACACGAATCAGCAGAGCCTTTGATGGATGGGACGCAGCGTGTGGGTAACCGATTGAAGGCTCCAAGCTGAAGCTGAATTCCGCTTCTTGTGTCTCAGGAGTGGATGATTTCTCCCCCAGGGAATGGCCAGTGATGCCACGCTTCGTTGCCAGGAACACACCCGATCCAGGCAGGTTACTTATGGTCAGGCAATTATCACGAGCGGTTTGATGAACTTGACACCCCATCGAAGATCCGGCTTCGCAATTCGCAACCTAAAGTATTCCGCCTTTTTCGTGGCAACAACCGGTCGTGGTTGAACAGGGCAACTTCATAAACTTATAACCATCGATTTGCGCGTAACAGTCGAATCCCAAGCTGTGCATATCAGAAGCGCCGCAAATTCCACTGCGAGGCAAACTTATAAGAAATGGGTCTGGCATTGCTGATGCTGATGATAACAACTAACTGGAGCCAAAAAGCGAAGGTTAGAAAGGAAATCCTATGGAAACTGAAAACACATCGGCGGCGGTTGAAACGCCGCCGGAATTGAAACCGACAGTCCACAACAAGCCGCTCGGGCCTTTGAACCGGGCGCAGATGGAAGCGCTCAACGTGGCCGACATGGTCGGCGGTGCAGCGCAGAATGCGGATTACGCGCTGGCATTGGCCGGGCGGGACATCAGCCCGGAGTTTACGCGCAAGTTCCGGAAACTGGTCGAAGGCGTGCGCGAACAGGCTACCGCATTGCTTGTTAGCGTCACGGTGCGCCGGGTGGCGATTATAAACGAACGCCGCGCATGGGATGCGCTCGCTGCGGTAGTGAAACAGGTGCAGATGGCCGCAAAACAAAAGTACGCGCGCACCAACCGTCCCAGGCTGGACGACTACCTCATCGGCACCAAGTGGGAACGCACCAACGCGAGCCTTGCCCAGGCTTCGCAAACTGTCCTGGGCGTCGCTTCTACCGATACGCTGCCGGGAATCAATGCCAGGCTCAAGGGCTTCCAGAAAGTCCGGGAGGAATGGGTTGCGGCCTGCGATGCCGTGGCGCACGCGACGGCGGCGGTTGCACATGACCGCGATGAGTTAGCGGCGGCAATAAGGACCGTCAACGATCAACGCTTCACGATCCAGGCCGCGGCTGCTGCGGAATGGCCGCACGGAGATGAATCGAACCGAACCGTGCGTCTCGCGTTCGGATTGAATCCTTCGCGCCAACTGAGGGCTGGATAGAAATGCAGGGGAATCATGTGACAGGCGCTTTGATTCCAAAGCGCCTGTTCGTTTTCGAACTTTTTATACTGACATCCCATATCTGGGTGAATCGTGGGCGGAACCTTCATTTCATACCGCCCATCCAGCGCAGAGTAGCTTGGCCTGCTCCAACACGGTTTGTGTCGCCTTTTCTTGCTTGTCCGGCGGATAACCGTATTTGCGCAGGATACGGCGGACTATGACACGGATTTGGGCCTGCGCGGCTTCGCGGAGCGTCCAGTCAATGGTTACGCTCTTGCGGACTTGTGTGACCAACTCCCGCGCGATGTCTTTCAACGTGGGTTCGCCGAGAACTTTCACCGCGCTGTCGTTGACTTCCAACGCATCGTAAAACGCTACTTCATCATCCGTCAGTCCAAGCTTCTCGCCGCGTTGATGGCCTTCACGCATCTTCTTCGCCAGTTCGATCAATTCGGCGATGACTTGTGCGGCTTCGATGGTGCGATTCTGATATTTTCGGATGGTGGCTTCGAGCATCTCAGCAAATGAACGGGACTGAACCAGATACTTCGCAGACCGGATTTTCAGCTCGTTGTTCAGCAACTTCTGCAACAACTCGACCGCGAGGTTGCGCTGGGGGAGGTGTTGGACTTCGGCGAGAAATTCATCCGACAAAATAGAAATATCCGGTTTCTTCAATCCGGCGGCATCGAAGATGTCTATGACCTTGTCGGACGAAATCGCTCGGGAAACGATCTGCCGGACTGCGGTCTCGTATTCCTCCGCTGACTTCTTCCCATCACCACCGTCGATGGGCTTCGACAACACGGCGCGAACTTCCTGAAAGAAACCGACTTCATCACGAATCTCCAAAGCCTTCTCGTGCGGAACAGACAAGGCGAACGCCTTGGAGAGTTCCATGACCGCTTGCAAGTATCGCGGCTTCCCATCCGTCTGTTGCAGCACATGCTCGACGGCTTGCGCGATGAGCGGCATTCGCTTTGCAGGCGAAGCCTCAGCAGCGGACTGAAAGTCGAAACCATGGAGAATGGCGCAGACCTTCTCGTATTTCTCCAGCATTACGGCCACGGCTTCCTCCTGGTCCAGCTTGATTTCGCCTTTGCCTTTGCTGTTGGTGTAATCAACCAGCGCCAGTTTCAGTTCTTCCGCGAGCCCGAGATAATCCACCACCAATCCACCGGGCTTGTCTTTAAAAACGCGATTCACGCGCGCGATGGCTTGCATGAGGCCGTGGCCTTTCATCGGCTTGTCCGCATACATCGTGTGCAGACACGGCGCGTCAAAGCCGGTGAGCCACATGTCGCGCACAATGACAATCTTGAACGGATGCTTCGCGTTCTTGAAATTCTTCGCCAGTTCCTCGCGGCGCGGTTTGTTCCGGATGTGCTGCTGCCATTCCAATTTGTCCGAAGCCGAGCCGGACATGACGATCTTCATCGTGCCTTTGGCGTCGTCATCGTCATGCCATTGTGGGCGGAGCTTTCGAATGGCATCGTAAAGATCCACGCAGATGCGGCGGCTCATGCAGACGACCATCGCCTTGCCATCCATGGCGCCGAGGCGCGCCTCCCAATGCTTTACCAAATCTTCGGCCACCAGACCGATGCGCTTTTCCGTGCCGACCATCGCCTCCAGTTGCGCCCATTTCCGGCGCAGACTTTCCTTGGTGGATTCCTCGGCGTCTTCGGTCACCTCCGCGAAGTTCGGGTCAATCTTCGGGCGTTCCTCCGGCTTCAAATCAATCTTCGCCAGCCGCGCCTCGTAATAGATCGGCACGGTCGCGTGATCTTCCTTCGCCTGGAGAATGTCGTAAACGTCAATGTAATCGCCAAACACGGCCTGCGTGTTCTTGTCGCCCTTCTCGATGGGCGTGCCGGTGAAGCCGATAAACGAAGCCTTGGGCAGCGCATCCCGCATGTGCTTGGCGAAGCCATCAATGAAATCGTATTGGCTGCGGTGCGCTTCGTCGGCAATGACCACGATGTTGCGCCGGTCGGATAGCAGCAGATGCTTGCCGCTCTTCTCATCGGGAAAGAATTTCTGAATGGTGGTGAACACCACGCCGCCGCTCGCCACTTTAAGCAACTCACGCAAATGTTCCCGGCTCTCAGCTTGCACCGGCTTCTGCCGTAGCAAATCCGCGCAGGCAGAGAACGTGTCGCAAAGTTGATTGTCCAGATCGTTGCGATCCGTGAGGACGACGAGCGTTGGATTCTCCATCGCCGGGTGCTGAATGATCTTCCCGGCGTAGAACACCATCGAAAGACTTTTGCCGCTGCCTTGCGTGTGCCAGATGACACCGGCGCGCCGGTCGCCTGTAGCGCAGGCGTCCTCGCCTGCGAGTTTACCGGGCGTCTCGCCCGGTGTTCCTTCGCGCGGCGAGACGCCGCTCGAACTCGCAGCCGGGACGGCCGCGCTACGCTGAAGACCCGCCGCCCTGACAGTGGACTCCACCGCTTTGTTCACCGCGTGGAATTGATGATAGCCCGCCAACTTCTTCACCACCTTTTGCCCGTCATCTTCGAACACGATGAAGTTACGGATCAAGTCCAGCAGGCGTGACTTCTCAAACACGCCTTTGAGCAGCGTTTCCAGTTGCAGCGAACCGGGCGGGACAAGCTCCATGCCCGTGACGGTGCGCCACGCCATGAAGCGTTCCCAGTCCGACGTGATCGTGCCGAGTCGCGCTTCGTGTCCGTCGGAAATCACCAGAAGCGCGTTCGTGTTGAACAGCGACGGGATTTGCGCCTTGTAAGTTTGAAACTGGTTGAACGCATGGCGAATCGTGGCCTGCGCGTCCGTGATGTTCTTCAGTTCCAGCATCGCCAGCGGCAGGCCGTTGATGAACACGACCACGTCCGCGCGCCGGTTGAAGTGTCCTTCCTCCACCGTGAACTGATTGACGGCGAGAAATTCATTGGCCTCGGGATTCGCGAAATCAATCAGCCACACCTTGTCGTGAACGATCTCGCCTGCCTTGTTCCGAAACTCCACATCCACGCCTTCCACCAGCAGCCGATGAAACGCGCGATTGTTTTCAATCAGCGTGGGATGACTGAACAACCGAACTTTGCGCAATGCTTCCTGCAAACCATCGGCGGGAATTTTCGGATTGAGAGACGGCAGTTTCCCTTGCAGTCGACCGAGCAGAAGAACGTGCGTGAAGCTCTCACGTTCTGCCGAGGGTTCGCGAGGCGCTAGGTGAGGCCCATAAACGGTGACGTAGCTCAGCTTTTGTAGCCAATCCAGTGAGGCAAGCTCGACATCGTTTTCAACCAGGTTTGCAGGCAAAACATTCCTCCATGTTACGCACCGCACTGGTCTGGAATCCCCTTGGGGATGGGCTGAAACTCCTCGCCACTGCATGGCTGAAAATCTTCCGGCCAGCACGCGTGCATCCGGCAGAGCAAACGCTGTTGGAGCGGTGCATCCCGGTTCACACGATGAACAAAGATTTTAATAAACTCAGGTTCGCATCCTTGAAAAAGCTTCCAGACATCGTGTGCGAGGTAGCGCGGAACATAACCAAGCATCAAGCGGTCGGAATTGACAGTTCGCAATGCCACCGCATTCCGGTCAGCCGGGTTGCAGAGGTCTAGCATTGGATAAAGTGGTTCGTCTTGTTGCAAGGATAGCACGCGGGCTTTCGCCGAGTCCGGCATGTAGCGCAGCCCATGCAGGAAGAACTTGCTCAAATAGCAACCTTGTTCGTCGGGCGCAGGACACGGAAACAATTCAATCATGTCCGTCCGGCGAATTCCCTCTGTGACTCCGAGAACCGCGATAGGATCAGGCTGGCTTGCGGGGTCAAAACCGCTCCACTGCAAATAGGCTTCGTATTCCGGGCGTGACTTGGGCAGAAGGCGATTGGCGAATACGGGAAACAAGTCATTGGACTCGTAAATCTCTTCGAGGTTTTCCATGCCGCTGAACGGAGTGAACCCCGCCGCCGTTCGCGCGCCATTGGTATAGGCAAACCGATATGTTCCGTCCTTGAACTCCAGACGTCCAATCGGACTCCAACCGCCCGTGCTTGAATCAGCGGAACGTGAGGCAACAAGTAGTGCGTTCATGGTCAAAAGCTTTCTACCAATCGGCGCTGGTTGATCATCAACAATTCCAAAGTGAATTCTCTCGTCACCGGCGACATCCGTTCCGGTGGAACTTCCGCCAGAATCGCGTCCATCGCACTGTGACTGATTCCGCTCAGTCTGCCCAGCCAGATTCTTGCCGCCGCACTGTCACGTTCGGTGAATTTACGAAATACGTCCAGCGCAAGCATGGTTTTCTCGTTTTTGGCTGTGGCATAAAAACCCGATCGCGCTTTCCCGGCAAAATGCTCGACGGTCCGGTTCTTGTCCCGTGTCTCAATGCGCGACTTGCGGTCTTGATCTGTCAGGTTCCGCGCCAACGATGCGCCATGATCAAACGTAGGTGACAGCCGCAACATTCCCGCGTTCAAAACCGCGCCCCAGTTCTGATGGTGCCGGTCCTGATTTGCCACCCAGGCGTCCAGCATCATGTAACCAATGAACACTCCCAGCGCCGTTGTGATTTCCGTCGGTGTGCCGCGCATCCATTCGGGCGACGGCGGATGCAAAGCTGCGACCACGTCAGCTACGGCGTCCACCGTGTATTCCCGAATACCGTATTTTCTTTCCTCTCCAGCCGGATAAGCCGGATCGCGCTGAACCAAAAGCTGATTACCCAGGATCAACGACAACGGACGGGGAGCAAAGCTGGGACAAATCACACCGGGCTGTATCGGTTTCTGTCCATCGAACTCATAGGCCAGATCGTATTCGACGTGCGGAATGCCCAGCCGTCGGCACAGTTCGCAAACGATTTTCTCTGCCCAATCTTCACCCGTGCCGCGTTCTTCCGCCTTGAAAAGATACCGCTGTCCGCCAGAAGAGAACCAAAACTTCCGTTTCGTTCCGAGGTATTCGATATCCTCGGCTTGGCCTTGATCAACTTTACGGATGGGAAACATGCTCAGATGGCATGGGCACGCGCAACTCGCCCGAGGGCAGTTTGGGCAGCAGCGCGTCCAGCGTGTAGGATTCCAAATTCTTTCCGATGAGCGTGGGATGACTGAACAACCAAACCTTGCGCAACGCCTCCTGCAAACCTTCGGCAGGAATTTTGGGGTTCAGCGCTGCCAGTTTGAATTGCAGCCGGTCGAACAGGAAAACCTGTTTGTAGTCAGTGCGCTCAGCCGCTGCTTCGCCCGGCGCGATGGTCAGGCCGGACAAAACCTGGTAGCCCAGTTCACCGAGCCAATCGAGAGAACATTGTTCAACAACCGACTCGGAGATGCCGTTGTTCATGTTAGCGCCGCATTACGGGCGGGTGGTGCGTACCGTTCCACCAGGCGGGTGTAAACTTGTTGCAAAGTTTTCTCCGGATCGTCAGTGAATCCGACGAAAGCACTCGACCACTGCAGGCTGCTATCATCTGATGGCAACACCTGTTGCACGATCTCAAGCAACCAGCCTGCAGGAATAGGCGCTGTGGTAGTTTGCATATTGGCCGCGACTTCTGAAAACCTAGCCTGCAAATGCTCTAACGCGGCGAGATAGTGAATTTCGTCAACCTGATTGAACATTCTCTTTATGCGATCGCACGAAGACGAAAAGCGCGCCCCGAGGTAACGTTGTTCCGGCGCGTGGAGCACGACGCCGATATTCGCAAACTCACCTGTGACGACGTCGTGGACGTATCGGAAGGTGATGGTGCTATAAGCTGTTTTCACGGCGAGTTCAAAAAGTCAGTTTCAATTCCCGGATCATTTGGAGAAAGTTGATGCACCGAATCGCCTTCACCTGACAGACGTCAGGAACGCGCGGTTTTTCGAGATTGCCGCTGATAATTTCGCCGGGCACCACGACCGCGTTTCGTTCTATCGCGGTTGCGATTACGAACGGATCAGCTTTGGAACGGCCGCGAAGCGTGTCTACAAGACGCGGGTATTCGCTCAACAATGCGACCGCTCGAAGTTGTATCGGCTCATCCAGCGCAACCAACATCTGCTTTCGAGCCTTGATCCAATCCTGGAGATCGTCCGATTTCCGCTCCAACTCTAAATATACCTCCTCGCTGGAAATGATTTCGCCGGACGCTATCAGCGCGTCGATCTTCGCCCACAGCGTGGGAAACACATCCGGTGGATAATGGCGTTGCCAGCCATCCAGCCAGCCGCTGGTATCCACGCAGTAGGGCATAGCTTACGCGATTGCCTCCATGCCTGGTCCGGGAAGAAGCTGCTGTGTAATTTTCTGTAGATGCTTCGATTGAACACCCAGATAATCCACGATATCGGCGCTGCTCACGGCATTGCGCTGGTACCCTTCCAACACCAATGACGTGAACGGCCTTCCGATTGCCGAAACGACCCTCACCTCGATTGGCGGTCCGCCTTCGCCTTGCTGTGGTGAATACCACGATTGCTTCTGCCAACCGCGCCGCTTTTGGCGATAGACCGATGGGGCAACACGATGCAACGCCACCAAGCGCCGCAGGATTGCTTCCGGGCTGGCTTTGATCCGGTTCGCAAAACGTTTCAGCGCCGACTCATCGCCCATCATGGCGGCAGGATTATTGGCCGCTTCCGCTAGGAATTCCTTTTTGGGCATGAGGACCGCGGCGGCAAATCGGTTTCCGACCCGCTCCAAAATTTGATCTTCCGGAAGTTTCTGCCCTTCCAGTTTGCTGGTTCGATGCCCGCCGTTGTTCAGCAGGATGTGAATGAACTCGTGCAGCAGCGTGAAAATGCGCCCGTGCGGTGCATCAGCATTGTTCAGGACGATGACGGGCAGCGGCCCATCGGGCATGCTGATGCCGCGCATTTCGTCCACGCTGATCATTCCGGTTTGGAACACAAGCACGCCCTGCCGTTCGATTGCGCTTCGCCACGCATCCAACGCAGCATAGGGCCCATTCCAGGATAATTGTTTGGCCCAGGAAATCCCCAACAACTCACGAACACGTTGCGCCACCGCTTCCTCGTCTTCGTCGGGATGAACCACCGCGGTCGTGTGCGGGATGTCTTCCTGCAACCGTTCGTATAATTCGCGCGCAATCTCGCGGCGAAACAAAGCCGTGCGCAAGGCCAAACGCAATTCTGGCGTCTCTTTCTGCGGCAATAGGCCTGGAAGCCGGCGGAATTCCCGCTGCGCATCGAAATCTTTGGGCGGCTCGGACAGAAAGAAAACCGCCAAGGGCCTTTTGTAGATTTCTCCCAGCTTCCGAAGCTGGGGAATCGAAGGCTGGCTTTCACCCGCTTCCCACGCGCGTAGAGTTTCCACCCCGATGTCAGCCTTGGTCGCCGCGTCTTCGATGGCAAAACCGGCGCGTTCCCTCGCCCAAACGAGGAGGGCCGGCTTGACCAATGCTGGAATGCTTCGCGGCACGAATGAATTTAAGCTGTTATCCCCGGTTTAGGCAATTCCGTTGGAAGGCACGCGGTGCCCCAGGTGTTCTAACGGAATCATTTTTCTGGATCAATCATTCCTAAGATTCTTAACAATTGGAGCAAATACTCGTTGCATCGTCTCAAGTTTCTGCCGCAGCCAATCGAACTGTTCCGACCATAATCTTTCGTTAAGAAAGTCTGCATCCTGACGCACTGCCAGCCGACATGCTTTTTTTCCTTCGATGTTGCGCCAGCGCAAGGCAAACCCAAGGTCGCTCTCAATCTGGGATTTGCGTTTTTCAAGTGCTGCGAAATCCTGTTTTGCCGTGTTTCCTTCCAAATATAGCTCAGCTCGAATTTCGGGACCTAGTCCGCCCGGCTCAGAGTTTACCGTCGATATGATGGATGTGAGATGCAATCCCGCACGACCCAGCGCGTGATTCATCCAGTGCTGTGGAAATGGTTTCTGGCACTTCACTGAACTCTGTCTCTTCTCCATGTAATCCTTGAATGCGGTCCAGAACCTTAATTGGAACTGATTATGTGCAGACATCTCGCCTTGCGCCGCCTGCTGCACCGACCGCGTCCAGTCGTTGGGTTTGCTGACAATGTTAAACTTCGGAGCGATCGGCGAATCTCCGATTCGCCACAATTCTACTTCCAAGCCGAAGAAGGTGATCTTCTCATCAGTGCGTTCGTTTAACCAATCCAATGCCGCCCGATGTTCCTCCGTGAACCGTTCTGCCACCCAAACAATAGTCACGGCTTCCAGCCCCGCGGCGTATGTGAGCAACTGGCCTAAATGACAGTGATCGGTGCGCTCCAGTTGATTCTCGATCAATACCCAGGCATCGGATGCCGTGTCTTTGCAGAGAATGTCGGCGCGAAATGGCCCCACTTCCTTTTCCTGTGCCTCACATTCCAGTTCGATGCCGATGGTTTCGCCGAGCAGCTTAAGGTTCTCAGGCTCGGCCAGCCAGGGTGTGAATTGGCCGGATTCCGAAAGCCACACCTCCCGGAGATCAATCTTCTGTAAACGACCTAGACTTTTAGTGTTCATGAATCTGGCTCTTCGGTTTCAGACGCCCGTGCCACGTACGCGACCACAGCAGTCGTAATGGCCAGAATCATCTGCGATTCGAGCTGGTCGTAATGCGGGTTGGGAGAGTGGTGCGGCGGATTCGAAGCGTCCTTTATTGCGCCAAGGGTGCTGTTCAGCCAATCGTATGTCGCCTTTCCCATCTTCTTCTCCCAACTTTTCTTCAGGACAGGAATTTTACGGGATTCGGTGTGACTTGGATCAACAGAGACAAGATCAAAAAACTTTTCCAAGGCCATCCGGCATTTCCCGACGGCATCGTCATAATAGCCGAGACGATGCTTCTCCTCTGCCTGCTTTAATGATTGAAAGGAGTGATCGAGAGCCTGGCAGGATTCCAACGGAACCGCCGGAAACTCTACGATATGAATTTTGCCGTATCCGATCCCAGGCAGGACATGCTCGATCCAATCTGATTGTGAGATTTCAATTCCTTCCTGCAGTCTGGCCAGAAAAAGATTTTCGAGTTCCCATGCCGCCTCACTTGCCACAATTACAGGACGATGTTCGTCGATATGTAGGTCAATCCAGAGGTCCAGTTTTACCGAGCCTCCTTCTCGATACTGCTCCAAAGCGTAAATTTGCTGAACGTCTAAACCGAAATCCAACGTCAGATGGGTCGAAACTCTACCATCTTCAGGCTTCATCAAACGGTTAACATATTCAGTCCTTGCCTCGGCGATTCTCGTTGTTTTTGGAAATCGAAGCTGCGCTTCAGCCGTTCGGAAGACATAACGCTTGTGTGAATCGCGTTGAAACGAAATTGACAGTGGAACCTGCCAGTAAAGGGACGCGCAGCCTGGATTGCCAGATCCCCACAGATTGGAGGTACTCTTATCCAGTTCGATCAACATTCCAGTTGGACCGCCGCGGAATTGTGGATGGCTCATGTTATTGTTCGAATCCGAGCACAACCGGAAACGCCGCCAGCGGGATTTTCGGGTTCAAAGCCGCCAGCTTGGATTGCAGCCGTTCGAAAAGAAAAACCTGCTTGTAGTCCGTGCGCTCCGCCGCTGCTTCGCCCGGCGCGATGGTCAGGCCGGACAAAACCTCATAGCCCAGTCCAGTGAGCCAGTCGCGGGTGGCTTGTTCGACGATGGTTTCCGTCAGTTTAGTCATTTAGATGGCGGGCTTTGGAACTACTGTTTGCAAAGCTTCAATGAATTCTTGTGCGTTCTCGCTCCGAAGCCATCGCATAATCTGGTCAGAATATTTGAGCGCGAAGACTGCGCCTGCTTCTGAGGCCAAACCTTTAATTTTGTAATAGCGGAGAGCCGCGCTGAAATCATTGTCTGTACTCACACGGCCAATCTCGGTTTCCCACCTTTTGTAAATCTCGGTTGGATTGATGGCGGCGCATGCGCTCGTAAAAGCAGTTGCTAACGCTTCTGCCCCATCCTCACCTTTACCAATGCGCCGGAGCTTCATCTCCATTTCTTGTCGGGTTAAGTTTGAAATGACTTGGACACTGTTTCTTTTCAGTGATTCCAGCACACGGGATTTAACCTGTGCCGCTGTCTCGTCTGGGTTTCGACCAAGCTTAGTCGCGGCAAGCCTTAGAACAGGCTCAACGAGAAACAGGTTTTCGACGAGCGCGACAGGAAGCACCGCTACACCGAGCTTATTAAGCATCTGGATGTCAGCCTCCGAACGACCATCATTATCAACTAGGCCGCCGCAAGTATTGTGATGCAGTTCCGCCATTGCAGCAAAACTCCGCGTTGAGTGTATGACAACCTCGCACGAGCCGCATGGCACAACTGTGTATTGAGGAAAGACTTTGCCGTAGATGAAGTAGTCCAGGTTGTCACGCTCTCCTTCAACGAAAAGAACTGGGCGGCGGCTTCCCATTACTTCCAGAAGCATCGATTCGGGAAACGCGTCTGTTTCAGGGACTTCTTCCCAATCCCATTTGTCATTTGTGTATTCACGCAGCCAAACTTTTGTTGCGTCTTTTCGTGACGCGGCGAAGCCAAGATCGTGAGTGATGTAAACAAATGTGCAATCCGCTCTGGCAACCTCGACAGCGTCCCAAAGCCGCGATTGAATCGCTCGGTGAAGGTGCAACTCCGGCTCATCTACAATAAAGACACCATTCTTCGGCGCGCTTAAAGCCTCGCCAATTAAATGAAAAATTCCCCGTTCCCCGTCGCTCATTTCCTTGGCGTGATAGGATTTGGAGTCTTTCCGGTTTCGTGCTTCGATTCGGGTGCCAGTAATAATCAACTCGCGCGAAGGCAGGATTGTCTCCCAGATCTTTTTTACCACATCCAACCTCGTCACTGGAGGAGCAACATATTGGTTTTCCGCCTGCATCGTGACGCGATATTTGTCGCTGACCGTAAAACTTTCGGAAACCATGAGCGTAACCAAAGGTTCGAAGTCGGCGAGTAAAGCCGTCGCTGGTTTGTTTTGCCATCTGGTGTGGAGGCGATGATGCGCGAAGTCCGTAATGGAGTGATGGCCCGAAAACAACCTGAGTTCTGCTTCCTGATAATCTCTAGGCTGGACTCGCTCAGGAAAAACCAGAGATCGATGTGCCCCGACGCGGTGATGCAATTTCGCATCTCTGGAATCGAGCCAAGCTCCAAAACGTGTTTTACCAGACCCATTCGCTCCAACAACGACGAGCACACGGTCTTTTAGAGGTAGGATGTGCCCGTTCGGATGCTTGACCGTTGGTGGCATGGGAACATAGCGAATGGAAGGGTTGTTCATACTCATTATGAAAGGTCTTCGATGATGGTCTTGATCCGGTTTTCCCGGAACAGATTCCAAACTCCTTTGTGTTTCATCTTATGGCCCTTTCCGTTGCAAACCGGCACGCTGCCAAACATTTCACAGAACTTTACCAACAAGGCGCGCTCCAATCGAAACCACGTCCGCACGTGCTTACGTCCCTTGCAGCTGACAATCGCGACGGTAAAACTTTTTACGCCGTGAAGATTGAGAATCTTATTTGCTCGGTATGCGACACTTGAAGCGATTCGTGAGAGCCCCTTCTTGGTCGTTCCGATATAGGCAATCTTTGAACGTTCGCTTCCATATTTGAGCTTCTTGTTTGCTTTGATCACATAAACCAACCGTTCCTTCCCGAGACTCAAACGCGTCACGTGCATTGCATCTTCCGTGGGAAGCGAAACATTGAGGCGGCGTGCAGACATCAGTTGAAGGGTTTATTTGTTGGCACGCGCAACTCGCCCGAGAGCGGCTTGGGCAGCAGCGCGTCGCGCAGTGCAACGAGGGTTGCGGGAAATGTTGCAATCTGATTAAAACTGCTCATGGAGTCACGACTGGCGTTCGAAGCCAACAGATAACGAGGAGAACAATCACCGCTGCGACAATAACTCCAACACTCAATGTGAAGCTGAGGGGAAGTTTGTCCCGAAAGAACTTAAAATGCTTTTGTTCGTTAATCCAGTCAATCTGGTGTTCCCAAAAGAATTTGTAGTGAGCGAACCAACCGCTGAAAAGAATCTGATCGCTGATTCCGGTTTTACCGTATTCCTCTTCGAGTGCCGCCAACTGCCGCTCCAATTCGGGCAAATCTGCATCTTTGGCTGCTTTGACATTGAAGTAGAGCGCCTTCAGTTTGTTAAAAAGTTGAGTCAGCTTCTGGCCAACCTCCGCATACTCCGCCTTTTTGTGGTCGTATAGCGCAATGCTGATTCCCAAAACACCCAGCACGATGAACGCCGCTGAAAAAACCTTCGTTGCTAGCCAATCAACGAAAAGCGAAAAAATGCCGATTGCAGTTGAAGCAAAGCCAATGACTGCTGGCACTTTGTCTGTAATGTCGTATGTGGCAAAATGTTTCTTCGCACCGAACCCAACATTGTAAGCGGTGTCAGCGATATGCTTCAACAAATCTGGCTTTGTCATGTGTTAGTAGTAATTGGGACGTGTATGCGATCCTTCGCAACAACGACTCCGTTTTTGATGGCGTAACATTCAACGACATGATCACCCTTAAAGTTTGTCGTTTCGGTTTTTTGTTGATGGCCCTTGTCATCAACAATTTCGCCTCGAATGCAGTCTCTTTTTTGTGCCTCTTCGCCTCGATTGAGCACTTTCCATTTAAGCTCATAAGGTGGAGGCACAGTGTTTTGGACAACACTGAAATTCAGATCCTTGTTCGCCAGCAATGGAATATGATACGCAATCATTTCTCGAAGCCGACGCTCAAGAAATCCCCTTTGTTTCACATCACAGTCAAGTTTCAGCGTGTAGCGAATGTCGACGGGAAAAAGGTCTTCAATGAATTCCTCAGTATTTCGCCAGGTGGCGGATGCCATTGCCGTTTTGGCCTCCTCAACTGCCTCGGCAGCAGCCGGGAACTGCCGCCCATAGACTTTTTTCCACTTTTCATTAACATTTTTCTGTTTCTTGTCCTGCGCTTCAATCGCTGCAAGGCAGAGGCGATGCGCCTTTCTTGCCTTTCGTTGAAACTTCTTCCTGACCTTTACATGCTGGCCACTGCCCGGCGCTGCGTAACGATCCTGTTCCGGCTGCTCACCCAAATACTTAAAAAAATCTCGGCTAAGCAAGTCGTAGTAAAGGTAGCTGCGACCGTCGTAATCTTTTGTGCTTTCCAGAAAATTGTAGGCTAGTGTATCGATTAAAAGGCCGCTCATTCCCAAGCCGTGTTTATTCTTCCATGCTCGCGCCATTTTGCAGAGCCGCTTCAAATTCAAATTCTTGGCGTTATCCAGCTTGGTAACGGCCTCCATTTCTTCGCGCGGCTTGGTTATTTTCCAACTACCTTCGTCTTTCGTGTCCGGATATTTATAGCTTCCGTCGTCCTGTTCAAACACCGGCTGAATTTCGACATGGAAGTCTGCGTATGTAACCGTCACGACCAAGCGGTCCACACGAACATCTGTTGCGGGATACCGGGTGACTACCGCAGCTTTTACGTCCTGCAAAAGCTTTAGCTGCCGCCCGTCCTTGTAAGTGTTCCACTCTCCTTTCGGCATGATGTAAAGCATGTCCAAGTCAGAGATGCCATCAATACCTGTATTCCTTCCGAATGAACCAACTTGAAGGACGTTCGCTGTTTTGGATTCCGTGTCTCGGAACTTTTTATTGAGCGCGGCTGTTAGCTCGCCGTAGCGAAGACTGATCGTCTCCGTGTTCTGGATTACGAGGTTGCCGAGAAAAACACTAAACATGTCAGCTACGGACATAACCCT
Source organism: Verrucomicrobiia bacterium (assembly GCA_035629175.1). Taxonomy (NCBI): domain Bacteria; kingdom Pseudomonadati; phylum Verrucomicrobiota; class Verrucomicrobiia; species Verrucomicrobiia bacterium. The sequence continues at coordinate 61,682 of DASPIL010000098.1, forward strand.
CCTTCGTTTCGCGCGCCCGCAACTCGCCTGAGAGCAGCTTGGGCAGCAGCGCGTCCCGCAGCGTGGCGATGGCCAACGGGAGCAGCCCGTCATCAACGCAACGCGCTCCGCCATTATCGACGGCACATTTGTAAACGTAAATGCGGTGCTCCCTCATGCTGTGACCTCCGTGAATTTTGCGGCCGTCGGAACGCGCAACTCGCCCGAGAGGAGCTTGCGTGGCTCCGGTAGCCTAGCATCACAAAATGAAAGTCGGTGGTGGAGTTGTTTCATTTCCGTCACATCATTTCATTTGCTTTGCGCTTGGCTTCTTTGAACTCCTGCGATTCGTTGATCGCGCGAATACTTTCGTTAAGAGCGGCTTGCCGTGTGCGGTCTTGTTCAATGAATTTGCTGAACGCCTGCTCTGCATCATCCAATGCTTGCTCATTCAGGGTTTTCACTTTCCTGAACTGACGATAATCCACTGCGCAGATCAATAGATGAGCAACAATTGCTGCGGTGGAGATTGCTCCACAGTGGCAGACTTCGACCCACGGAATCACATTGCCGGCTGTTCCTTCCGCGTTATCGGGATAGGGAACAAGTTTTCCCCGCAGGCTCTTGCGTTCGAATCCCAACAAAATCGTGATCGGACTAGAGTCGCCAAGGAACTGTTGCCACTTGTGAGCCTCCCCCAAGGCGCGTTCTTCTGATTGAGATGTGAAATCGAATAGGGAAATGCCCCCGAGTTGCTGACAAGCGTATCGGCCGCCCCAACGATTGAGCCATCCATCATTCGGTTTGACGAAGCTTTCACTTTGAATCTTGCGCCAATGTTCCGGGCTTGTGCGATGCCAGAGCAATCCGTTCCGCAACTCGTCCCAGAGCGGGTGACCAACATGCATCTCATTGCCCTCGTTCATGCGGTAGTCTCAACAAGTTCAGCAGGCACGCGCAACTCGCCCGAGAGCAGCTTGGGCAGCAGCGCGTCCCGCAACGCGGCGAGGGTGCGGGATTCTTCTTTGTTCGCCTTGATGCGCTCATCCAGTGGCGTCACTTGGCTGACAAATCTTCTTTGGAACTCAATCGGCGGCAGGGTGATTTTGAACCGTTTGATGGAATCGAACGTGATTTGCGGGAATGTTCCCGAGCGAGACTCAGCTTCAATTTGAAATTCCTTCAACGCCTCCGCCGAAGTCAAAAGCTGATACAGAATTCTCGGCTCAATCGTTTCAAAAGCGCGAACCACCATGAACTTCGTGGATACGACGTAATCAACCGGATCAAAATCCACATACGCGTATCGGCGATTGCCGGGGCGAATCTCACTAAACAAAATATCGTTCCTGCGGATGGCTTTCTTCGCCTGTCCCGGCAGACCGATCTTCGAACTGCGGTTAGAGTGCAAAAAGTCACCGCACAGCACGTCGCCGGTATTCACAAAAACAACGTCTGACACTTCCGAGAAATCGAATGTATTTGAAGCATTCTCTGCAACTTCTCCGAGAGTTGTTTCGCGCCAGCCTTTGGGGAGGGCGGATTGAGTGGCGTCCCCGCCTTCGCCAAGGCTACGGCCGGCAGGCACGAACCAGGATTTGAACAGGGTCTGGGCCAGCGCCTCCAGCGTCTCGTTCATCCGCCGGTTCAACTCAATCTTTGCGGACAGCGTGAAATACAAATCGCCGATGAACTCCTGCACCTTGCGCTCGGGGATTTGGAGCAACAGTTTGTCGAAATCACCTTTCTTAAAGTGAGGGATGAGCGTGCCAACGTGCATTTGTTCAATCTGTGATTGAACAGCGGGCGAGCGCAGCACAGCGAAAAGGAATTTGGGATAAACTTTCTTCTCGTCCGCTCGAATTGCGACCATGTCTTGAGCAATGCAGAAATCTACAGGGTCGGGAACGAGGCAAACCCTTCCAGGCGTCGCCTTGTTTACAAAAAGTATGTCGCCCGGTCGCGGATGCCCGCGAAACCATGTGTCGTAGGTTTCCTGCGACACATATCGTGCCTTCTCGTAAGTCGGGTAGAGCAATTCGTTCCGAATACAATTTGTCGCAATGAGCGGAATTCCTTTTTCTGCGGTGGGGCAAGTCTTTCCTCGGTTGTCCACCACATCGCTGAGGAGTTCAGAGAATGGAAGCTCGTCAACTTTCATAGCCGAGCTTTGTCAGATTTGCCCGAATCGCCTTCTCCAGCTTTGCCGATTCGACGAATTGTTCTTCGAGCGTGGCGGTGAGGCGTTTCATCTTTTGCTCGAAGGGTTCGGAATCTTCTTCCACTTCCGCCGCGCCCACGTAGCGGCCGGGCGTGAGCACGTAATCGTGTTTGCGGATTTCTTCGAGCGCCACGGATTTGCAAAAGCCCGCCACGTCTGCATACGCAGCCGTGGAGTCTTTAGTTTTCAGTTTCGAGTTTTCAGTTCTCCAAGAATGGTAACTGTCTGAAATCTTTTTGATTTCTTCCGGCGTGAGTTCGCGGTGGATGCGATCCACGAGCACACCCATTTTTCGCGCGTCAATGAACAGGGTGTTTCCCCGGCGGTCGCGGTGTTTGTGGTTCTTTTTATCACGAGCAAGAAACCAGAGGCAGACGGGGATTTGCGTGGTGTAAAACAACTGGCTGGGCAGCGCGACGATGCAATCCACGAGGTCGGCTTCGAGGATGGCTTTGCGAATTTCGCCCTCGTTCGAGGTCTGCGTGGACATCGAGCCGTTGGCCATAACAAAGCCGGCCACGCCTACGGGCGCGAGGTGATGGATGAAATGTTGTATCCACGCGTAGTTGGCGTTGTTCACGGGCGGCATCCCGAATTTCCAGCGCACGTCCTGCCGCAGATGTTCGCCGCCCCAATCGCTCATGTTGAATGGCGATTGGCGAGGATGAAATCGGCCTTGAGGTCGGGATGCAGGTCGGTGCGGAAGCTGTCGGCGTTGCGCGGGCCGAGGTTGGCGTCGATTCCCCGGATTGCCAGGTTCATTCGTGCCAGTTTCCAGGTCGTAAAATTCGACTCTTGTCCATAGACGGCGATGTCGCCGATGCGGCCGCCGTGTTCCTCGACGAATTTTTCCGAGGAGACGAACATGCCGCCCGAGCCGCACGCGGGGTCATAGACGCGACCTTTGAAAGGTTCGAGCATCTCGACGAGCACCTGCACGATGCATTGCGGGGTGTAGAATTCACCGCCACCCTTGCCTTCGGCGCTGGCGAATTTGCCGAGGAAGTATTCATAGACGCGCCCGAGGACGTCCTTGGATTTCGCAGCGGATTGGTTGAAGCCGATGTTGCTGATGATGTCCACGAGGCCGCCGAGCCGGACTTTGTCTAGGCTGGGCCGGGCGTAATCGCGGGGCAGCACGCCTTTAAGGGTGGGGTTCTCGCGCTCGATCGCGCCCATCGCGTCGTCAATCACCTTGCCGATCTCCGGAGACTTGGCCTTGGCGTTGATGTTGTGCCAGCGGGCTTCGGGCGGCAGCCAGAAGACGTTTGCGGCAAGGTATTCGTCGCGTTCGTTGGCGGCGGTGTCACGTTGCGCTTCGTCCTTGATGAAGGAATCGCTCTTGGGATCGGAGAAGCCGAAGAGGAGTTGCTCGCGCTTTTCCTCGAAGGCGTCGGAGATGTATTTCAGAAAGATGAGGCCAAGGCAGACATGCTTGTATTCCGAGGCGTCCATGTGGCCGCGCATCTTGTCTGCGGCGGCCCAAAGCTGGGCTTCGAAATTCATACCGGAATCGTTTGAAGAAGCTTTCTTAGAGCCGTTTCCTTTTCCTTTTTTCACAGAGTCTCGTCAGGTTCGGTTCCCAGGCTGGAAGGATTGAACACGTCACACGTGGTCTGCTGCAAAGGGTTCAGATCCTGCCAACGGAATTGGCGTTCACGGTAAGGAACTATTGCGGAGTTTCAAGATGCAAGTTTCCTGAAACGAACGACGAAGCCTTTCAGTGTCACATCGACCAATGTCCGTCGCGTCATCCGTTCATCCATCCGTTCCAACGACAATCAACTGCGTTGAACTTTCAGGCCGTGTTTGATCCGAACGAAAGCGAGCTATTCCTTGTCGCGGACAATGAAGCTCAGTTGCCGCTCCGTTTTATGTTGCCTTCCTGCATGCGTGACACGTCATTCACGCAGCGGACGGAGCGCGGCTCTGTGAGCCGCAGCTTCCCGTGTTGTCCGTTGATTCGGAATATTCGATCGCGTCCTTACCTGTCATGTTGCTGCGGGTCTGCGACCCGCAGCAATGTGAAAGGTGGGGACGCTTCGGAAACTCCGGACGCTGCGGGTAATTCGGAGTGCTTGGGCTCACAGAGCCGCGCTCCTGTGGCAACATCCGCTGCTGTCCGACCGGCGCAACATCGTGGTCATCGCGGACGAAGCGCATCGCAGCCAACAGATTTCATTGATGGCTTCGTTTCCAGACTGGGACTGCTTCACCTCGGAAAAGGTCGCGGGCTAACATTTGCGGGAGTTGCTGAAAGTCGCAAGCGGCCGCGTGGTGTTCCCCAACAGTTTAGAAAATTCTTTTCCGATAAGGAGCGCGGGTCTGCGACCCGCAGCAATGTGAATCGTGAGGACACCTCGGAAACTCCGGAAGCTGTGGGTAATTCGGAGTGCTGCGGCTCACAGAGCCGCGCTCCTGTGGCAAACATCCGCTACTGCCCGACCAGCGCAACATCGTGGTCATCGCGGAATTGATGGCTTCGTCCGTGTTTTCCCTTGAAGATTATGAGTGACAATTCCCCGGCTGCTCATTTAAAACGTTCGCGTGACAAGGATCACCATTCTCCACTTGGGCAAGGCAGCGACATTTTTCGCTATTTGTGCGATCACGGACACCCTCCACAGCGCGGAACCCGCTTCAGGCGGTTCGTTCCTGGATCTTCCTGCGGTTTCCAGCATCAACGGCAAGCTGGCGTATTCCGGCGGCTCGATGGAGTCGTTTGAAAGTCACAATGTGGACGGCAGCGTTTCGATTCCTGTAGGCGAACGGTTCGGATTCCAGGCCGACGGTTTGTATTCCAACATCGATGGCGACGACTTTTACGGCGGTGCCGGACACGTTTTCTGGCGAAAGCCGGACCTTGGACTGATTGGCATCACGGGCGGATATCTGTTTCGGGAGGGTGTTGAGACGTATCACGCGGGAGCGGAAGTCGAATACTATTGGAAGCGCCTGACCTTGCGCGGATTTGCCGGCATTGGAGCGCTCACCTATGAATTCCCGGTGCCATTCATTGACTCCGATCCCATGCGTTTTGCGGGCACGCTGGGCGCGAGCTATTATCTGCTGGAAGATCTGCGCGCCGGCGTTTCCTACTCCACCGTGCTGCATAATCACCTTGGAAAAGCGGAGGTCGAATATCAAACCCCGGTTTCAGGGTTAACGTTGACCGGCGAGTTCGCATTGGGTGAGCACGATTATGATCACTGGCTGGTGGGGGTGCGCTGGTACTTCGGAGAAAAGAAGTCCCTGCGCGCGCGGCATCGCACCGATGATCCGCCGAGCCTGATGCCGCAAATCCTGCAAGGACTGGGAGTGTATGGAGCCGATTTCAACAAACGGGCGCGGCACTATCTTCGTCAGGATCACCTGCCAGGCAGCGGCACTGTTTATGGGAGCAGTTTTAGTTTCGGTGTTGAGAGCCAGATGTACATCGGTTGGCCGTCCGGAATTAACTCCGGCGTTGCAGATTTCGACCCGACGCTGGATGCAACCCCGTGATCCGGGGAGGATGCAGGGCGATAGGGTGCATGAGGGCATTGGCCTAAAGGACGAAAGGATAGGGGATAACCGCTCTCACCCAATCGGGGTGCTTGTCAGTTCGCGTTGGGGTTGCATCATGGGTCAATGCGAAATTTTCTTTTCGTTGTGCTGTCGCTGGCTTGCTGCATTGCATCGGCGCGGGAAGTCACCAGCCTGAACGAGAACTGGCTTTTCCAAAAAGGCGAAATTGATAACGCCCAGCAGCCCGCCCTGGAGACTTCATCATGGCAGAAGGTCTCGCTTCCGCACTCATGGGGTTGGGAGGAGGCACAACGGGGATCCAACTATTATCGCGCTCCGGGATGGTATCGCCGATTCCTCGACATCGTTCCAGCGCGAGGCAAACGCTACTTTGTTCGTTTCGGCGCCGCAGGTTCCGTTGCGGACGTGTACCTGAACGGACGCCACCTTGGTCATCACCGCGGCGCGTTCGGTTCGTTTTGTTTTGAGATCACGCGAGCCTTGACCAACAGCGGCCCGAACATTCTCGCAGTTCGCGTAAGCAATGCCGTCGAGCACGATATAGCCCCTTTGAGCGGCGATTTTTGCGTGTTCGGCGGTCTTTATCGCGGCGCGAACCTGATCGAAACTTCCGATGTGAATGTGACGCCCACGGACCACGGGTCGCCGGGGGTGGCGTGGCTGCAAACCAAGGTCGGCGGCGACGAAGCGATTCTCGATGTCACTGCGCAGGTCTCAAATGGAACTCGCAACAACCGGCCGATCACATTTTCCGCAATCGTTCTCGATCACAATGGAAAACGTGTTGCGGCTGCGGAAAAGCAAGTGACGCTTGTCCCGGGCGTCACGGTTCCGTTGTCGATCCGCGTGAACGTTCCAAACCCGCACCTGTGGAATGGCGTCAAGGACCCTTACCTTTACCGCGCAATAATCGAACTCCGTTCCTCCGACGGAGTAGTTGATTCCGTGGAACAACCGCTCGGGTTGCGGCATTACTCGCTCGACAAGGACAAGGGCTTCTTCCTCAACGGCAAGCCCTATCACCTTCATGGCGTCAACCGGCATCAGGATCGGTTCAACAAAGGTTGGGCATTGTCGGTTGAGGATGAGAAGGAGGATCTCGGACTCATCCTGGAACTGGGCGCGAATGTGGTTCGTTGCGCGCATTACCAGCACAGTGAAAGTTTTTACAGTTTGTGTGACAAGGCAGGATTGCTGGTGTGGGCGGAAATCCCGCAGGTCGACCGCATTGGCACCGATCCGCGCTTTCCGGAAACCTCGCGCAATCAACTCACCGATCTCATACGTCAAAACATCAACCATCCATCGATCTTCGCCTGGAGCCTTTACAACGAACTCCGGCCGAACAATCCCGATCCGCACCGATTGCTGCAGGATCTGCATCATTTTGCAAAGGCTGAGGATCCGACCCGGCCAACGATTGCCGCGACTTGCACGGAACGGCTGCCTCAGATGAACACCATCACGGATTGGCTGGGTTGGAACATTTATCCCGGCTGGTACCAGGATTGGGAGCCGCTGGAGCTTTTCGGCAAGGTGATCGATGATCGTCGTTGGACGGCGCGGGAGGGGAGTTTCTGCATGAGCGAGTACGGCGCAGGCGCCAACGTGGAACAGCACGAACAGAATCCAAAACCTCCGATCGCGAACGGACAATGGCATCCAGAAGAATACCAGAACGTCTTCCACGAACACGCATGGGCGGAGTTGAAGGCGCGTCCGTACGTGTGGGGAACGTTCGTATGGGCGATGTTCGACTTCACGAGCTACTGGCGAAAGGAGGGCGGGGTTTTAGGCAGGAATGACAAGGGTCTCGTGACTGGCGACCGCAAGGTTAAGAAAGACGCGTTTTACTTTTACAAGGCGAACTGGACGGAGGAGCCGATGGTCTATATCACGAGCCGCCGTTTCACGGAACGCACGAATGCGGTCACTGACGTTAAGGTCTATTCAAACGCGAGATCGGTGGAGTTGCTGGTCAATGGCCGCGCCGCCGGAAACCGCTCGGACGCGACGAATGCTGTATTCGTGTGGAAGGCAGTCCAGTTGAATCCGGGTGAGAATCGGATTCAGGCCCGGGGCGCGGGAGTGCAGGATGAAGTGAGCTGGAACCTGCAGGCACCGTAGCGCCAGTCGCAACGCCCTGTTGCCGATTCCGGCGCGGCATGAGTCCGTTCGATCCGTGGGATCTGCGAGCGAGCGAAAATGGATCACCGTTTGTTCCGCTGATGCATGAGACAGTGCAGCGCACCATCCGTAACCACGGCCGCAGAATCCCGCTCTGGATGGCGAACGCCTGATTCCCAAAATCCACCTATGAATCGGTTTTTCAGTTTCCTCCTGCTTCTTGCCTGCGGTTTTTCTGCAGCGGCTGAGGAGTTCCATGTTTATTTCGGCACCTACACCAGGGGAGAAAGCCGCGGCATCTACCGCTCACGATTCGATTCCAAGGAAGGCACCCTGACATCGCCGGAGCTCGCGGCAGAGATTCAGAATCCAAGTTTTCTTGCAATGCATCCGTCCGCGAAAACCCTGTATGCAGCGGGAGAGCTCGACTCCGGCGGGTCGGTCACCGCCTTTTCAGTGAACGCCACGTCGGGCGCCTTGACGCGGCTCAATCAGGAGAGTTCGGGCGGAAGAGGGCCGTGTCATGTTTCCATCAATCATGCAGGGACGGCGGCTCTCGTCGCAAACTACGGCGGAGGCAGCATTTCGTTGTTGCCGCTGCGCCCCGACGGAACCATCGCACCCGCCAGTTCGACGATTCAGCATAATGGATCGAGTGTGCATTCCCGCCAAGCGGCTGCACACGCGCATTTCATCACAGCCTCGCCAGATGATCGATTTGCGCACGTCTGTGACCTGGGTCTGGATCAAATCGTGTCATACAGCTTCCGGGCTGCGTCGAACAGCGATCCCATTCAACTGTCCTCTACCGCTGTCCAAAGGGCGAGAACGAAACCGGGCGCAGGACCGCGTCATCTCGCGTTTTCCCCGGACGGGAAGTGCGTCTATGTGATCAACGAACTGAATAACACGGTGTCAGTTTTCCATTACGATTCATCCAACGGGGCGATGTCTGAAGTGCAAAGCATCTCCAGCCTTCCGGAATCGTTCACAAGCGAGAGCACAGCGGCTGGAATCGCGGTTCATCCATCCGGGAAATTTGTGTATGCATCCAACCGCGGGCACGACAGCATCGCCGTATTCGCGGTTGAGCCTGCAGGCAAGCTGCGATTCGTTGCGCATCAAACGGCCGGAATTCGAACGCCGCGACATTTTGTGGTCGATCCGACCGGGCATTGGATGCTGGTGGAAAATCAGTCTGGGAATTCGGTTGTGGTGTTCGGGATTGATCTGGCGACGGGAACGTTGAAACGTTCGAGCAATTCAATGGCAGTCGCCTCTCCGGTTTGCGCGGTGTTCGTTCGTTGCGAATAATCCAGATGAAACCTTTATGAACAAAAAGTTCCTCCCCGCATTGATTCTCTGCGGCGCTGTTTGCCTGAATAATGGCTGCCAATCGCCGCGTGACGGCGCCAGGGGTGAAGCGCCAATCCTGCTTCCATTGACTGGCGACCGGGCCGTGCATGACCCCGTCCTCATTCGCGAGAAGGATCAATATTTTCTGTTCTCGACGGGAGGCGGACCGCGCGGGGACATCATTCCGATTCGGTGCTCAACGAACCTGCTCCATTGGGAACGCTGCGGCAGCGTTTTTGAAAGGTTGCCCGAATGGGCGACGAACGAAATCGCGCGCGCGCGCGGCTCCTGGGCCCCTGACATCTCCTTCTACAACGGGAAATATCATCTTTATTATTCGCTCTCGAGCTTCGGTGTGAACGAATCTGCAATCGGTCTGGCGGTGAACCAGACGCTTGATCGCAACGACCCACGCTACCGATGGATCGATCAGGGACTTGTCATCCGTTCACGGCCCGGGGTCACTGATTTCAATGCGATTGATCCAAACCTGGTTCTTGATGGACGACGTGCATGGCTCTGCTGGGGAAGTTTTTGGGGCGGCATTATGATGCGCGAGATCGATCCAAAGACGGGGAAGGCGTCATCGAGCAATACCAATCTTTACGTCCTGGCGAGCCGCCCGCGCGTCGAAGAACACAAGACGCCGCCGGTGGAGGGCGCAATCGAGTCGCCTACTATCATCAAGCGCGGCGGTTTCTGGTACTTGTTTGCGTCGTACGATTTCTGCTGTCGCGGAACCAACAGCACTTACAACGTGAAGGTTGGCCGCTCGCGCAAGGTGACGGGACCCTACGTGGATCGCGACGGCAGGCGTCTGGCTGACGATGGCGGCACGCCTGTGATCGAAGCCCAATCGGAAAAGTGGGCCGGGGCGGGACACCAAACGTTCTTTAGTGACAAGGGCAAGGATTACCTGGTGTTCCATGCCTACAATCGCACCAACGGTCAGTCGCGCCTGCAGATCTCAACCGTTGTCTGGGAAAACGGCTGGCCGAAGGCGGCCAGCCGTTGATTCGTCCGCGCGCGGGCGGGGTTCAACCCTTGGACATCTCAGCCATCTTGCCGCATTCTTCCTTCATGCGGCGTTCCATTTCGTGCGGAGGCACGTCCTCGACGTGGGTCATCAGCGACCATTGATGCCCAAACGGATCTTCAAATGTTCCCGCGCGATCGCCCCAGAATTTATTTTCGACAGGGTATCTCACGGTTCCTCCTGCCTTGATGGCCTTCTCAAAAGCCTGATCGACATTCTCAACGTAAACCGCAAAGCACACGGTGGTGGCCTTCACGGTTGTGGGCGATGTATTCATCCCAGGGAACTCGTCCGCTACCATGATTATGGAATCGCCAATGACGAGTTCGGCGTGGCCGACAGTTTTGCCGTCCGGTCCAGGTAATCGGAACCGTTCGGTGGCGCCGAGCGCCCGTTTGTAGAACTCAATGGCTTCGGAGGCGCCCTTGATCGCAAGGTATGGAGTGACAGAGTGAAAGCCCTTGGGAATAGGATTTGGTTTCGATTGCATAGGATGCTCATTCATACGTTGGCGAGTGGAATGTCGAATCCTCGTCATGTTTGCCGGGGTCGTCAAGCGATGCAAAACGGCTGATTCGCCGTGGACAAAAGTTTACGCCGTAGGCTCATTGCGGAATTCTGCTCATCACCCGGAATATTCCGCATTGCCCGCGGCCGAACTTTGCCCTTTGAACTGCTTTGGCAGGTTGTGCTACCTTCCGCCCCCTTGTGGATATCGCCAAAGAAATTCAGAAACGACGCACGTTCGCCATCATCTCACATCCTGATGCCGGCAAGACCACGCTGACGGAGAAGTTGCTGTTGTACGGCGGCGCGGTGCAGTTGGCGGGTTCCGTGACCGCGCGCAAGAATCAGCGCGCCACGACGTCCGACTGGATGGAACTCGAAAAGAAGCGCGGCATTTCAATCAGCTCCACGGTCCTGCAGTTCGAATACAACGGGTATCGCATCAACCTTCTCGATACCCCCGGACACAAAGATTTTTCCGAGGACACGTACCGCGTGCTGACGGCAGTGGATTCGGTGGTGATGGTGATTGATTCCGCGAAAGGCATCGAACCGCAGACACGCAAGCTCTTCGAGGTCTGCCGCCAGCGCGGAGTGCCGATCTTCACGTTCATGAACAAGTGTGATCGCCCGATGAAGAACCCCCTTGAGCTGATCGATGAACTCGAGCGGGTGCTGGGGATTGGCGCATTTCCGGTAAACTGGCCAATCGGGAACGGCTTTGAATTTCAGGGCATTTATGATCGGCAAACAAAGCAGTTTCACCTGTTCGAACGAACGGTTGGAGGAATGCATCGTGCGCCCGTTTCAGTGGGCGGCATTGAAGACGCGGAAATCCGCGATCGATTGAGCGACGAAACCTTTCGCAAAACCGTTGAGGAGCTCGAGATGCTCGAAATGGCGGGACACGGATTTGACGAAGCTGCCGTGCTGGCTGGGAAAACAACGCCCGTGTTCTTCGGCAGCGGCGTCAACAACTTTGGTGTGCAGCTGTTGCTGGATGGATTCTTAAAGCATTCGCCACCGCCCAAGCCGCGTGTCATGGCGGGTATCGAAGTTTCACCGGAAAATCCCGCCTTCTCCGGTTTTATCTTCAAGATCCAGGCAAACATGGATCCGCGTCACAGGGATCGCATTGCGTTCATTCGCGTTTGTTCCGGCAAATTTGAACGCGACATGACCGTGCATCATTCGCGTTCCGAGAAGAAGGTTCGCCTTTCGAGTTCGCACAAGATTTTCGGCAACGAACGGGAAACCGTGGATGAGGCATTTCCCGGCGATGTAATTGGTCTCGTCGGCCATGACAGCTTTGGCATCGGCGACACGCTGACAACGGATCCGAGCATCAGCTACAAGGAGATTCCGCGGTTTACTCCCGAGGCGTTTGCCTATCTGCACAATCCCAACACAGCCAAATACAAACAGTTTCGACAGGGCCTTGAGCAACTGCTTCAGGAGGGCGTGATCCAGGCCCTGTACGTGCGTGACTCGGGCCAAAAAATCCCGCTCCTCGCCGCCGTCGGACCTTTGCAATTCGAGGTGGTGCAGTATCGGCTGGAAAGCGAATACGGGGCCGAATCGCGGTTAGAATCCGCCCCCTGGACGGTTGTGCGATGGCTGCCCACGGATATCAACGAGGAGCGACTCGATCAACTGTCACTGCCGACTGGGGCGCGACTGGCGTACGACATGGGCAAAAATCCAGTGGTGCTGTTTCAAAATGACTGGTCCGCGAATTATTTTAGCGATACGAACAAGGGGGTTGAGCTTTCGGCACAGCCGGTGCAGACCGCACGCGAGAGTTGACCATCGGAGAGGGTGACCCACGGTTGGCAGAATCGGGGGTATCGGAATCGCATTTCGAATCACGATTTTCTTCGCCGAGTGTTTCGTCGGCTTCAACTCGACCTTGAATACCCATTTGAGTCAATTGACCCCATGGTTGCGGGTGTTAGAGTGTCAGGCTGATTCGTGCTGAAACGATGGTGTTGCTGAGAGTTGGGCCGGTTTCATTCGCGGTTTGTGGAGGGAACTTCCTTCGCGGCTGGTCGGTGGTGCCGTTCTTCCTTCACTCGGGCTCGTCCATTCCGGGTCGAGGCTTCCTGTATTTCGGCATCGCTCCTTAAAACATTTATGAACAGTTCACACTTGAAACGGTTTGGCTTTCTAAGCGCAATCATCGGCGCCGGCGTGGCGACAGCGCCCGCGGCGGACATCTCTCTGACGGCGAACGACCCATTTGGAGAGTCGTCCTTCAACACATCGGGGACATGGCAGAATGCCGCGCCTCCCAGTCCTGGAAATGATTACTTCACCGGCAACTTCCGCATGCGCACCCCCGCGGATGGAAATAGTTACACGTTCGGTGGCAATTCGCTCGCCGCTAACAATACTCCTGCGGCCGACGCTTCGGCTGGGATAGGATACAAAGGATTGGGAACGAACGGCGTCCTTACGGCAAACTGGGTGCTCGATGGGGGACAGATTTATCACCTGAACGGGGTCACCGATCTCTTCCAGCTCGCGGGAACCTTGACCATCACTCCCAATGGCGGTGAGTTGTGGGCAAAGCAGGGTGATCTTCTCGTGCTGGCGCCCATCACTGGCGCAGGCCCTCTGACCATTCCAGCCACCGATGCTCCTGCTGAAACAGGGGCGCGATTCGTGAACCTGCGCGGGAACAACTCTGGTTACACAGGCGTGATCACGCTCATTGGAAAGCTGAGTGTGATTGCAGAAGAGAATCTCGGCGGCAACCCGTCAACGCTCGTGCCGAACCAACTTGCGTTCGAAGGCGGCATTCTCAGCACCACCAATACATTCACCATCGATGACGCCAATCGCGGGCTCAATGTCGGAGCCAGCGGCACGATCAATGTGAGCAACCCCGACACGAATACTGTTTCGGTTCTCACCATATCCAGCCCCCTTTCGGGCTTTGGTGGGTTAACGAAGACGGGCAATGGAACGCTGGCGCTTTCCGGCGCGAACAACGAGTTCTTTGGCGGGGTGACGGTTTCCGCAGGGCGGCTCAACCTTCAAAGTCCAACGGCCCTCGGTTTCGGAACGCTCACGTTGAACGCTGGTGCGCTTTTGGACAATGCCAGCGGCGGAGACATAACGCTGGTTAACAACAATCCGCAAACATGGACCGGTAACTTCTCCTTTGTTGGAACTCGCAACCTCGACATGGGGACCGGAGGTGCCGCCCTGAACGCCAATGTCGCGGTGACGGTATCGAACCAGACACTCACAGTCGGCGCCATCACTGATGATGGCGGCTTGCGCAGCCTCACGAAGCAAGGTCCCGGCACTCTGGCTATCAACGGCGGAGCGTTCTACGGCGGCAGCACGTTCGTGAACGAAGGTGTTCTGTCCCTGATCGGGAACGTCTTCATCAGCAGCCCGGTTGTTAACATCGCATCCAACGCGGTGTTGAACGTGGGCGGGAGCGGCCTGCTTCTGAACAGCGGCCAGGTCCTCACTGGCGGCGGGACTGTCAACGGAACTGTTTCCGACAGCGCAGGTGCCACAATCGATCCTGGAGCGGGAATCGGGACGCTCGCTGTAAATGGAAATCTCACGTTGAACGGCGGAACCGTGAATTTTCAACTGAGCGGCGCCACCACACCAGGCGCCGGCGTTAATGACCTCGTAACAGTTTCCGGCCAGTTGAATGCCGCGGGTCCAGCCACCGTGAATGTTATCGGCACCCCGGCTGTGGGCACTTACACGTTATTTGATTACGGAACGTTCTCTGGAAACCTGGCCAATCTGACGGTGCCGCCTGGTTTCGCGCTAAATAACAACGTCGCAGCGGGAACTATTGAACTCGTCGTGACCCATGTGCCCCAGGCACTGACCTGGCAGGGTGACGGAACTGCAAACGTGTGGGACCTCGGGATTACCCCTAACTTTCGACTGAATGGAACTCCGCAGCCGTTCTTTACTGGGGACGCGGTGACGTTTGACAATACGGGGTCCGGCGTTCCGCCGGTCAACCTGGCCGGGGATCTCTCACCGTCGTCGGTCGTGGTGAACAGCTCGCAAAACTATACGTTCACGGGTGGCGGCCTGCTGACCGGCAGCCTGACAAAGAGCGGAACGGGAACACTCGTCCTGGATAACACAAATTCCTATACCGGCGCCACGGTGATCAATGGCGGCATCCTGCAACTCGGCGATCCCGCGGGAATGTATGCGGGTGCGGCAGGAACACTGGGCCGCGGGCCTGTGACAAACAATGCGCTGCTGGCTATCAACCGCGTCGGCACCCTGACGATCACCAATTCAATCGTCGGTTCGGGCAGTCTCTCGAACTTTGCTGGAAGCACGGTATTGTCCGGAAGCAACAGTTACACGGGCGTCACGGTGATCAGCGGCGGTTCGGTCCAGGTGGCGCACAACGCAGCGCTTGGCGCAACGAATGGCGCCACGATTGTGCAAGGGAGCGGCCAATTGAATGCCTTTAATGCGCGCGCGATCGATGAAAACATTGTCCTCAATCCAGCGGACACAACCACCATGGCACTGCGCAACGGTGGAAATCAGGTCTTTACGATCAATGGCACCGTCGCGTTGAACAGTGACACTGCCGTCCAGGTCGACGGCGGTTCCACAATGGTGTTCTCGAACCAGGTCAGCGGCCCTGGCGCTCTGATCAAAAATGTAAGTGGAACCCTTACGCTGGCGGGCTCGAACACGTTCAGTGGCGGTCTTTCCATCAACTCCGGGACGTTGATCCTTGCCAATAATAATGCGCTCGGCAACTCGCAGGTAACGCTCACGAGCACGACGGGCGGCCCGGGCCTTAGCGGCACGCGCGTCACTCTGTCCGGCGGCGTGACCATTCCCGCAACGAAGTCGCTCACGTTGCCGTCTTCCGGTTCCGGAACCGTTCGTTCGGCACTCGTCGGCACGGGCGCTGGCGTGACGAATGTCTGGAGCGGGCCCATCACCTTGACTGGCGATTCCGACCCAGGCAACCAGGTCGGCTTTGGAGTTGATGCGAACTCGACCTTTGTGATCAGTGGGAACGTCACAGCGGACGCAAGCTTCCCTGGAAAGATTAACATTCGAGGGAACGGCACGGGCACCGGCATCCTATCTGGAACTGTTGCCCTGGCACCCGAAGGCCAGATCCAGGTGGACGACGGTGCCACGTGGGTCATCGCCTCGACAGGCAACACTTGGGGCACCAGCCGCATCGTGAACGGCACCCTGCGATTGGGAGCGAACAACGCGTTGCCGACGGCGTCCGTGATCACCGACAATTCGCGATTCGACCTTGCAGGCTTCAACCAAGCGATTGCAGGTCTCAGCGCGGGTGTGGCGATCACCAACAGCAGCCTGGTTGCGGATTCCACGTTGACCTACGCGACTCCGAATCAATCGACCTTCACCGGTTCAGTTCGAGACGGAGCACGCAGGTTGAACCTGACGATCGCGTCAGGAAATCTCACGCTTACAAGTACGAACACGTTGAATGCTCCACGATCGACCGTCACTGTGAACAGTGGCGCAGTGTTGCAATTGGATTATGTCGGAACGAACCGGGTGGCTGCGCTCGTGTTGAACGGTGTGAGCCAGCCGGTTGGGTTCTACAGCAGTGCGAACAGCGGCCCGTTCGTTGGCGGCACGGGCGTCATTCAGGTCGCGAACCCAGTTCCGACTATTCCCACCACCCTGGGCTTCAGCCGGATGGGCAACAGCCTGATGCTCAACTGGCCGGCTGAATACGCAGGCTGGATACTGCAGGCTCAAACCAACAGCTTGAGCACGGGGTTGGCGACGAATTGGGTCGATGTCGCGGGCAGCGCCGCGATGACGTCGACCAACATTGTGATCGACCCCGCCGCGCCTGCCGCCTTTTTTCGGCTCCGCGCTCCGTAATCGTGCTTCGAACTCACAACCGCCGCAGGCAAACTGCGGCGGTTTTTTGTTTCCAGCGAGGCGTTGAACCACCGGAACGAAATTTCCCGGCTTCCCTTTTGCGGTTGCGCAAAACACAATCCCGCGGCGATTCAACGACTCACATGCATGAGCACTAGCAAACCTATCTATATTGGCACCGACGGCGGCGCTACGACATCCAAGGTGAATGGCGTCTGGGAAAACGGTGAGGCAATCTCGACTAAACTGCTCCAACGGCCCACCAATTCACAGAACGGGCCCGATGCTGTCATCGCGAGCTGGATTGAATCCATCGGCATTTTTCTGCAACAGAATGGGCTGAGTTGGGATCAGGTGCGCGGGGCGGGGCTGGCCATTCCGGGGCCGTACCTCGGGTACGGCATTCTGGACAAATCCGCGAACCTGCCAGCGAGCTTTGCCGGGTGGGACGTTCACACGGCTTACAGCAAGGCGCTCGCGCAAGCCGCGGGACGCGATGTGCCGCTGATCGTTGGCAACGACGGAAACTTCGGCGGAGTGGGGGAGGCGCGTTATGCGCGTGGCGATTCGAGGGCGTCAGTCCTGATGCTGATGCCGGGTTCAGGCTTGGGCTGCGCTTACATTGATCAGAATGGCCTCCCGCTCGACGGCGATACCCTGGCGGGCATGGAGGCTGGCCACATGCCTGCGCCGCTGCACTTGTTGGGCGTCAAGCCATTCACGTGCGGTTGCGGCAAGGATTGGGGTTGTATCGAAGCCTACACAACGATCTCCGGGTTGCCTCAACTTCTCGCCGAGAAATTGCCAGCGCATCCGAGTCACGAACTCGCAACTGCTCCGGGAACCGCCAAGGAAAAAGCGCTGTCGCTTCGCAGCAGGGCACAGAAGGGCGATCCGCTCGCCCTCGACATTTTTGATTTTCAGGCACGGGCAATGGGTCTCCACATCGCCAATCTTGCGATGGCTCTCGATCCCGGAATTGTTGTTATCGGCGGCGGACTGATGGATCCCGAGGCGACGACGCCGGATTTTCGCGAACGATACCTGCGCAAGATGCGCGAGGCCGCGGAGCCATACATCTGGGCACAGCAACGAAAGACCCTTCGGATTGTGCCGGCTGTATTGGGGGATTTGTCGCAAGCTATCGGGGCTGCGTTGGTGGCTTTGTATCGGGAAAAGCCGTGATAAACCCAGTCCCGATTTGCGTCGCGCGCGCGGCAAGCTAGGCTATCCGGAATGTCCCAGGTCATTTCTGCCACAGATATTGTTGTTCGTTACCACGACCGTGCCGTGCTCAATGGTGCGACACTGGGAATCCAAGAGGGTGAGCGCATCGGCCTGGTTGGTCGAAATGGATCGGGAAAGACAACGTTCCTGAAGCTTCTTGCCGGTTTGCTTGAACCCGATTCCGGCGAAGTGAGCCGCCGACGCGATCTCGTTATCAGTTACCTTTCCCAGGATTTCACATTGGATCCTGCGCTCGATGTCCGCGGAAACGTACGGTCCGGTGCTCGCCACGTCTTGGATTTGATAGATGAATTCGAGTCGCTTCCGGCGGATTCCAGCCGTCATGAGCAGCTGGAACATCGCATTCACGCGCTGGAAGGGTGGACCCTCGATTCTCGCATCGAAACTGCGCTCGCGCACTTGAACTGCCCTGACGGCGAGCGCTCTATTTCATCTCTTTCGGGTGGTGAAAAAAGGCGGGTGGCCCTCGCGCGGGCAATCGTTTCGCGCCCTGATTTCCTCATCCTTGACGAGCCGACGAACCATCTGGATCCGGAGTCGATCGAATGGGTGGCGGAATTTCTGGAAGGGTTTTCCGGGACATTTCTCGTCGTGACCCATGATCGTTACTTTCTGGACGAGGTGGTCAACCGCATGGTGGAGCTGAGCGACGGCAGATTCTTTTGGCACGAGGGAAATTATACCGATTATCTGCTCGCCAAAGCGGAGCGTCAGGCGGCAGACGCAACGCTGGAGCACAAGCGGCAGATGTTTCTGAAGAAGGAGCTCGAGTGGGTGCGCACTGGCCCGCGAGCGCAGCGTTCCAAGGCGAAGAATCGTTTCGAGCGCTATTACGAGGTGGCTGCGCAGGGCGGGCCTGCGGCTGACGAAGAAGTTGAACTGGTAATTCCGCCACCCCCGCCACTGGGGAATCGCACCGTCGAGTTGTCAAACCTTGGCATGACTCTTGGCGAACGACGGTTGTTCAGCGGGTTTAATTTCACGTTTGAGAATGGGCAGCGAATCGGGGTCTGTGGACGCAATGGGCTGGGTAAGACGACGCTTCTGAGAATCATCATCGGCCAGCTTCAACCTACTGAAGGAACCGTAAAGATCGGCCAGTTGACGCGGTTCAATTATGTGGACCAGGGCCGATTGCAGTTGAATGACGAGCGCACCGTGCTGGATGAGCTCGCCGACGGGAGCGAGTTTGTTCAATGGGGTGAGTCGAAACTATCGCTCCGCGCGTACTTGAAGCGCTTTCTCTTTGCTGATGACCGGATCAGCATGCAGGTGAAGCATCTGAGCGGAGGAGAACGCAGCAGATTATTGCTCGCGCGAATTTTGAAGAGCGGCGGCAACTTTTTGATCCTGGATGAACCGACCAACGATCTC
This sequence comes from Verrucomicrobiia bacterium, assembly GCA_035629175.1. NCBI lineage: Bacteria > Pseudomonadati > Verrucomicrobiota > Verrucomicrobiia > Verrucomicrobiia bacterium. The sequence goes on from DASPIL010000098.1 coordinate 80,950, forward strand.
GACCTGCCGACATTGCGGGTGCTCGAGGAAGCGCTGATCGCTTTCCCGGGAGTTGTCTGTGTTGTCAGTCACGACCGTTATTTTCTGAATCGCGTCTGCACCGACATTCTCGCCTTTGAAGGAGATGAGCGAATTTGCCACAGCGTGGGAGATTACGATTACTACGCTGAAAAGAAGAAGCGCGCGCAAGCTTCAGCGGGGCGTCAAAGCGCGGCAATTATTTCGACCAACAAGACGACTGCGAGCGCGGCCGCGGCGTCTGGCAAGGCATCACGACCTCGAAAGCTCTCATTCAAGGAAAGTCGCGAGTTGGAGCAGATGGAATCCCGGGTTCTCGCCGCGGAGGAAGACATCAAGCGGATAGAAACCCTCTTCGCCTCTCCGGAATTCCACCGCACTCATGCAGCGGAAACACCGCGGCTGCTCGCGGAGCTGGCGGCCAACAAGGAGAAGCTGAATCAGTTATACGGCCGCTGGCAGGAGTTGGAGGCGGTCAGGGCAGCCTGGACCGCCAATGGGGACTGAAAGGAATCAAATCCGTTGCCTGTGGTTGAGGACCCTTCGCGCGTGCATTCGACCGGCGGTCGATCTGTAGAAAAGCTGACTGCCGCTGGCCGTCAGCGAACCAGTCGCAGCGCGATTTGCTTGTCGATTTCAGCCGCAAGTTCAATATCCGAGCCGCCGCTTGATGTGCGGGTTTGGACAGCCAGGCCGGTGACCTGGGGTTCCACCTGCTCGATGCGCACCCAAACCGTCCGCTGGTTTACCTTGCCTTCAACCGTGCGGATGATATTGCCAATGGCGTTGGTTTGACCGTAAACGATGCCTTCGTTCACAAGGGTCCCGTTGTAGGCAACGACTTCCTTTGCGGCCTGAAATACCTGGTCGGCGGGCCGCTCGTATCGCGACTCAATGCGGTCTTTCACAAAAGGAACCGCGGCTGTTTTTCGGCCAGTCACGGTTTCCACGCAACCTGTTGCGATGATTGCTGCGCCCAAGACGCCCGCGAGAAATCGAATATTCATGCGTGCATGCAAACACATCCCAGAAGTGCGTCAAGTGGATAGATGCCTCCGGCGGCTCGACATTCCCCGTGGCAGATGCCATTTTAATTCTGTGGAAAAACTTGAACAACTTCGCGCCTTGTTGCGGTCGTACGGATCCTGCCTGGTAGCGTACTCCGGCGGTGTGGACTCCGTGTTTCTGGCGAAGGTCGCTCGCGAGGTGCTGGGCGACAAATCGCTTGCTGCCATTGCAGACTCGCCCAGTCTCCCGCGCCGGGAATTGCAGGAAGCTCTTGAGTTGGGAATCCGTTTTGACTTCCCCGTCCGAGTAATCCGAACCAACGAGTTTGAGAATCCCAGTTATACCGCGAATCCCGACAACCGGTGTTACTTCTGCAAACACGAGTTATTCACGGAGCTTGTTCCACTCGCCCGAACAGAAAATTTTGCTGTGATCGCATACGGGGAGAACGCCAGCGACGTTGGGGATTATCGCCCCGGCGCGCAGGCTGCCAAGGAGTTTGAGATTCGCGCGCCGTTGAAAGAAGCAGGTTTGACGAAAACTGAAATTCGCGAATTTTCGGCCCAGCTCGGACTGCCCACCGCGGACAAGCCGCAAATGGCTTGCCTCAGCTCCCGCATCCCCTACGGTCAGGTGGTGACGCCTGAGAAGCTGCACATGATTGAGGCCGCCGAAAACGTGCTCCGGGATCTCGGATTTTACGACGTCAGGGTAAGACATCACGAACTTCCGTCTCCGAATATCTCTGGTGCGCCAGCAGTGCAGGCACCGAAAAAAGCCATGTATCTCGCGCGCATTGAAGTCGGGCAGGCGGAGCTGGCTAAATTCCTGCAGGGACAGGCATCGATCGTCGCGGCCAAGCTCATGGAGTTGGGTTACGCTCACGTGACGCTGGACCTGCAAGGGTATCGCCGCGGAAGTTTGAACCAACAATTGCCGGCGGCCGCGGAACTGAAATCGGCTGCCAAGTGACGTTGCAGCGCAACTTTATTCCAACGTGAGCGTTTAATCAGGATTGCTATGCCCCAGTTCTCTTACAAGGCCCGACGGCGGTCGGGCGAAATGGTTGAGGGCGTCTTGGACGTCGTCGATCGGCCCGCTGCGGTGATGCAGATCGAGCGGCTTGGGTTGTTTCCGATCGCCATTGAGACCGCGAAGGGAACCCCAGGGCACATGGCTTCAAAGAGCGGAGCGCGGATCAATCTCTCGTCGCTTCTCCCCGCCTCGATGAGGGATTCGCTAACGCGGCAACGAAAGCCGAAGCTTCAGGAGTTGGCGACCTTCACTCAACAGATGGCGAATCTGCTCAATTCGGGAATGCCATTGACGGTGGCTCTCCACAGCATGAGCCACCTGGAATCGAAAGGCATTCCCAAGTCGGTGAGCAAGGATTTGCGGCAGGAGGTCATGGAGGGACGCGGCCTTTCCGATGCTATGGCGAAGCAGCCTGTTATCTTTTCCGACCTCTATATCAACATGGTGCGGGCCGGAGAATCGAGTGGCGCGCTGGTCGATGTATTGCGCCGGATGGCAGCGCACTTTCAACAGTTCGCGGAGGTTCAATCGAAGTTCCTTTCGGCGATGATCTACCCTGCGCTTGTTTGCGGGGTGGGAATTCTGATGATCGGATTTTTTGTTGTTTTCATGCTTCCGCGGTTCATGGAAATGTTCGAGGGGTTTGAGGTCGAACTGCCGTTGCCCACTCGAATGCTGATTGGCTTCAGTCACGCGGTCACAACCTTCTGGTGGCTCGTCCTGCTCGGCTCGGCCGCGTTGGCGATCATGATAGGCAAGTTCCGGAACAGCGCGTCCGGAAAGCGCAAAATAGACGAGTGGAAGATGAAGCTGCCGGTATTCGGCAAGGTGGTTCGCCTGAATTTGTTCGGCCAATTCGCCCGCACCCTCTCAACGCTGCTGCACAACGGCGTTCCAGTGCTGACGGCTTTGCGGATCACGGAACAAGTGATGCCCAATCACATCATCAAGGAGGCCGTGGCGAAAGCTCGAGAAGAGGTAACGGACGGAAAGACCTTGGCTCAACCGCTGGCGCGAAGCCGCATTTTTCCTCAGCTCATGGTCGACCTGGTGAAAATTGGGGAGGAGACAGGCGATGTGCCGGGCGCCTTGTCGAACATCGCTGATACCTACGAAAGCGAACTGCAAGTCAGCCTTCGTGCCATGACAAACCTCATCGAACCGGTGTTGATCATCCTGATGGCGGTCGTCGTTGGGTTCCTCCTGATCAGCGTGCTTTTACCCATGTTCAAGCTGATCTCCAGCATCAGCGAAAGCGCCGGCCGATGAACCTGCGTCACCATATCGGCACTTCCGTGGCGCAACGGATCGGTGGTCCTTACAAGGCGTTCACTTTGATCGAGATCATGGTGGTCGTCGCGATCATCGGCATGATTATGGCGGCGGGCGTTCCGACGTTCTACAACGCACTGCGGAAGGAAGGCTTTCGCAAAACGGTCAGCGATATCCAGGAGGTGTGTGAGTCTGCGCGACGCCAGGCGATTCTCCAAAGCCGCATGACCGAAGTGGTGTTTCATCCGCAGGAGGGAACCTGTCATGTTGTCGGAGGAGGCACATCTCGCAGTGCGCGGATTGAGGCGGCGCGGATCGAAATGCTGGACATTAACCTGCGGGAATACCGTGATGCTGAGGTTGCTCGGGTCCGCTTTTATCCAAACGGCACAAGCGACGAACTGACCTTGATCCTGCAATCGGACGAGCACCAGTGGAGAAAGATCTCCGTCGAGCTTACGACTGCAATGGTTTCAGTCGACAGCGATCCAAATAAATGGCGATGAATACCGTGACGCATCATTCGGCTTCAAGCGCCGGCACCCGCGCTTTTACGTTGCTCGAGGTGATGATTGCGTCAGGAATTCTCTTCGTCTGTCTCTTCGCCGTGCTTGGACTTCTTGCGAACACATTGCGGAATGCACGCGCACTTCAAAAAGTGAGAGCAGATGCATCGATGCTCGCGGCGCAATTGTCGCTGACGAACAAGCTGACGGAAGGCGTCGATAGTGGGGATTTTCGTGATTTGGGAGACAACTACCGCGACTTGAACTGGCGCACCGAAACATTCCTTGCAGAAACCAACGGGCTTTTTGCGGTCGACCTGAGTGTCTTCCGCCGCAGCGGCAACACGCCGGAATCGCGAATGACAATCCTCCTTTACCGCCCCGAATCCACGATGACACCGGCAGGGGGGGCGCCGCGTCGATGAAACACTTGGCTTCACGAAAATACAGCGGGTTCACGCTGCTGGAAGTGATGGTGTCTTTGTTCCTTTTGACTCTGGTGATTGCGTCGGTTTACTCGAGTTGGAATGCGGTGGTGAAAGGTTCCAGGGTCGGATTGCAGGCGGCGGCGGAAGTGCAGCGCTCCCGAATAGCGTTGCGCACGATCGAGGACGCGTTGAGTTCCGCCCGCATGTTTACGGCAGACGCCCAGGCGTATGCTTTTGAGGGCCAGGGCGGCAACAAAGCTTACCTCAGTTTCGTGGCGAGTGTGCCGTATTCGTTCCCGCGGGGTTCCAAATTTGGAGATTTCACAGTGAGGCGCGTCAGCTTTGGCCTTGAAGCTGCGCCCGATTCCGAACGGCAGCTTGTCCTGCGGCAAACCCCGCCATTAATGGAGATGGATATCGACGAGGAGAACCATCCCGTGATCCTCGCAAAATCCGTTCATGCACTCGAATTTGCATTCTGGGATCGGCGTAATGGCGAGTGGCTCGAGGAATGGACGCAAACAAACCAGTTGCCGGCCATGGTTCGGATTACCCTCGAATTCAGTAAGAATGGCAAGCGTTCTGAACCATTGACCCGAATTGTGTCGCTTCCATCGATCGCGGTTCCCCCCAACTGGCAACGGCCGGGACCACAGCAACAACCCATACAATGAAATCGCAGCGAGGAAGCCAATCGCGACGGGGGATTGCCCTGATCATCGTGATGGTGGCGATATTCGTTTTGTCCGTTCTGATCGGAGCTTTCGCCTACAGCATGAAGGTGGAGACGAAGCTCGCGATGAACGCGAATCAGGAGTCAGACCTGATATGGTTGGGACGTTCCGGCGTTGAGTTCGCCCGCTGGGTGTTGGTCCAGCAAACCGCGGTCCCGGGCGAGCCGTATGATGCATTGAATCAAAAATGGGCGGGCGGGACGGGAACGCTCGCTGCATCGAACAGTCCACTCGCTGCGGTTTCTCTTCAAAATTATCAGATCGGTGACGGAACAGTCTCGATACGGATCACGGATAATGAGAGGAAATTCAATATCAACCAGGCGAACGAACAGATCTTGCAGCGGGTATTAACGGCCGTTGGCGTTGATGCTGGCGAAATTCCCGCAATCACTGCTTCGATCATTGACTGGATTGATCCCGACGACGTCACGCACGTGAATGGTGCGGAAAGCGATCACTACGAAAGCCTGGTGCCTCCGTATTCTGCCAAGAATCGTCCGATGGATGACCTCTCTGAATTGCTTCTGGTGCGGGGCGTCACCCTGGACATGTACTGGGGATCAGCCTCATCAAATCATATTGTGGCTGCATTTCAACCGGTGGACCGCTGGGGCCGCCCGATGGAGGCGCCGGTTTATCCGATGGGTTTTGTTGATGTGTTCACGCCCCTTTCGAACGGTCGCATTAACGTGAACACAGCTTCTGCGCAGACCTTGCAGATCATTCCGTTGGTCGATGAAAGCGGTGCGGCGCAGATTGTTCAGCAAAGAGCCGGACCTGATGGCGTGGATGGGACCGAGGACGACTTGCCATTTCGCAGTCCGGGTGAGGCCGGAATGATTGTGAACCAGGCCGTGGCGCAACAATGCACCCAATTTGGAACAGTCCGCAGCAGTGTGTTCGAGGTGGTCGTTGAAGCAACGCTCGGAAACTATCGGAAAACCTTTCATGCAACACTTGCCCGGACGCCACCGCGCGACGTTCAGATCCTGAGTTTTCGATGGGAGTAGTCGTAAAAAAGGCCAGTATTTATTGGGGTTTTACACTGCGCAAAAAATCTCCCGGAATTTTTTAAAAATCGCTTGCACCCGTTCGGAGGTCAGGTATTGTGTTGCCGTTCTTCGCAACGGAAACGAGTGAGCGACAGCGAAGCGAACGAAGGTTCGAAAGAACAAAAAGTTCGAAAAAACTCGTTGACAGTTGCGGCGGCTGAAGTAATCTAAAGCCGCAATAAACGAAGGTCTGAGAGGCCGAGTTGAAAAGAGAAAATAACCGGCTCTCAGGTTTTTTGTCCCCAGGATGGGGAATTTGAGCGAAACGCTCGCAGATTTTGAGTGGAAACACTCGCTGCTCATTGAAAATTGAATTGTGCGATAAGTGAGAGCCCCTTCACTGGGAGTTGTTAGTAACTCACAGTGAGGAGTTTTAAAATTGTAATTCGTCCGATTAATCATCGGACAGGAATTAAACTAACGTTTTTCAACGGAGAGTTTGATTCTGGCTCAGAACGAACGCTGGCGGCGTGGATAAGACATGCAAGTCGAACGCTGATCACAGGGTAGCAATATTCTGTGGTCGGAGTGGCGCAAGGGTGCGTAACACGTGGGCAATCTGCCGTGAAGTCTGGAATAACTTGCTGAAAGGCGAGCTAATGCCGGATGTGAAAATTGGGGGGCATCTTCCGATTTTCAAAGTTGGGGACCGCAAGGCCTAACGCTTCACGATGAACCCGCGGCCTATCAGCTAGTTGGTGAGGTAACGGCTCACCAAGGCTAAGACGGGTAGCTGGTCTGAGAGGACGACCAGCCACACTGGAACTGAGACACGGTCCAGACACCTACGGGTGGCAGCAGTCGAGAATTTTTCACAATGGGGGAAACCCTGATGGAGCGACGCCGCGTGGGGGATGAATGGCTTCGGCCCGTAAACCCCTGTCATTTGCGAACAATGCTTACGACCTAACATGTCGTGAGTTGATAGTAGCGAAAGAGGAAGGGACGGCTAACTCTGTGCCAGCAGCCGCGGTAATACAGAGGTCCCAAGCGTTGTTCGGATTCACTGGGCGTAAAGGGTGCGTAGGTGGTCGGGTAAGTCTGATGTGAAATCTCCGAGCTCAACTCGGAAATGGCATTGGATACTATTCGGCTGGAGGATTGGAGGGGGGACTGGAATACTTGGTGTAGCAGTGAAATGCGTAGATATCAAGTGGAACACCAGTGGCGAAGGCGAGTCCCTGGACAATTCCTGACACTGAGGCACGAAAGCTAGGGGAGCAAACAGGATTAGATACCCTGGTAGTCCTAGCTGTAAACGGTGCATATTTGCTGTAAAAGGAATCGACCCCTTTTGTGGCGTAGCAAACGCGTTAAATATGCCGCCTGGGAAGTACGGTCGCAAGATTAAAACTCAAAGAAATTGACGGGGGCCTGCACAAGCGGTGGAGTATGTGGCTTAATTCGATGCAACGCGAAGAACCTTACCTGGCCTTGACATGCAAGTAGTAGAACCATGAAAGTGGGACGAGGTAGCAATACCAGCTTGCACAGGTGCTGCATGGCTGTCGTCAGCTCGTGTCGTGAGATGTTGGGTTAAGTCCCGCAACGAGCGCAACCCCTGTGTCCTGTTGCCACCCCTTAATTGGGAGCACTCTGGACAGACTGCCTCGCTTCAACGAGGAGGAAGGTGGGGATGACGTCAAGTCAGTATGGCCCTTACGGCCAGGGCTGCACACGTACTACAATGCCCGGCACAAAGGGAAGCAAGACCGCAAGGTGGAGCAAATCCCCAAAAACCGGGCCCAGTTCAGATTGCTGTCTGCAACTCGACAGCATGAAGCTGGAATCGCTAGTAATGGCGCATCAGCTACGGCGCCGTGAATACGTTCCCAGGCCTTGTACACACCGCCCGTCACATCATGAAAGCCGTTTGTACCCGAAGTCGCCCCTCAAAAGGTGCCGAAGGTATGGATGGTGATTGGGATGAAGTCGTAACAAGGTAGCCGTAGGGGAACCTGCGGCTGGATCACCTCCTTTCTAAGGAGAAACCACGGGTCTCGGATCATAACGAGACTTCCGAGGTCGAACGATTCGAAAGAATCGGATAGGTTCAATACCTTATCGCACAGTTCAGTTTTCCGATGAGCAGTCATGCTCTTTGGCAAGTGGTAGAGATCGAACTCGACCGTTAATTTGGAATTTCAGATCACAACTGAAATTCGATGGCGGGGCTGTAGCTCAGTTGGTAGAGCGGTAGCTTTGCAAGCTATAGGTCAGGAGTTCGAATCTCCTCAGCTCCACCAGCCTTCGCTCGCAGCGAAGCAAGAGCGATGCTGTCACACCGGCGCAAATGCGGCGGAGGACGGTTGAGCACACACCGAAGTAAACGGCTGCGGGCTACGGCTCGGCCAGCCGGATTTTCCGGGCGTGTAGCTCAGTTGGTTAGAGCATGCGCTTGATAAGCGCAGGGTCACTGGTTCAAATCCAGTCACGCCCACCACTTCGTCGAAATCGATTCGACACCACTTGCAGAACAAGCCATTCATAGTAGATTCGGAGCCGATTTCGATTCCGATTCGAAATGATTCAATTTTACCGGAATGGCAAACGCGGGTGAAAGCCTGCCTTTCCAATTCGGGAAGTTCTTTGACATCTACACATAGGTAAATTCTAGGGCAAATACAGTTCGCTGAGTTTCTGTTCATTCCGGAAGGGATGACAGGTAAACTTTTGTGATCAAGCTACTAAGGGCTTATGGTGAATGCCTTGGTGCCAAGAGGCGATGAAGGACGTAGTAAGTTGCGATAAGCCACGGGGAGCCGCAAGCAGGCTTTGATCCGTGGATCTCCGAATGGGACAACCCAGCCAGTTTAACCACTGGTTATCGACCGGATGAATTCATAGTCCGGCGAAGCGACACGCGGTGAAGTGAAACATCTCAGTAACCGCAGGAAAAGAAAATGAAATGATTCCGTAAGTAGTGGCGAGCGAAAGCGGAAAAGCCTAAACCGGGAGGACTTGTCCTGCCGGGGTTGTGGGACCTCAATGTGACAGGTGGAGAGTTAGCAGAACGATCTGGAAAGTTCGGCCATAGACCGTGACAGCCGGGTATGCGAAAACTCAAAGCCGTCTAGAGGCATCCCAAGTAATGCGGTGCACGTGAAACTCTGCATGAATCTGTCCCGACCACGGGATAAGGCTAAATACTCCTTGGCAACCGATAGTGAACTAGTACCGCGAGGGAAAGGTGAAAAGAACCCCTGTTAGGGGAGTGAAATAGTTCCTGAAACCATATGCCTACAATGTGTTGGAGCCACGCAAGTGGTGACAGCTTGCCTTTTGCATAATGAGTCTGCGAGTTATTGTCAGTGGCCAGCCTAAGTTGTTTTGCAACGGAGGCGAAGGGAAACCGAGTGCCAATAGCGCGACCAAGTCGCTGGCAATAGACCCGAAGCGGAGGTGATCTACTCTTGAGCAGGTTGAAGCTGCAGTAACATGCAGTGGAGGACCGAACTCGTGGATGTTGAAAAATCCTGAGATGACTTGAGAGTAGGAGCGAAAGACTAATCAAACCCCGTGATAGCTGGTTCTCTCCGAAATCGCTTGAGGGCGAGTGTTGAGCAAGTACCCAGCGGAGGTAGAGCACTGAATGGCTTAGGGGCCCCACCAGGCTGCCAAAACCAATCAAACTCCGAATTCCGCCGGTCCCATTATCTCAGCAATCAGGCTATGAGTGATAAGATCCATGGCCGAGAGGGCAACAGCCCAGACCATCAGCTAAGGTGCCTAAATGTGATTAAGTGGAAAGGATGTGACGTTGCTTAGACAGTGAGGATGTTGGCTTAGAGGCAGCCATCATTTAAACAGTGCGTAATAGCTGACTCATCGAGCGATGTCGCGCCGAAAATGATTGGCGATTAAATCACATACCGAAGCTATGGATTGAGTTCCGATTCGTCGGGATTCAGTGGTAGGAGAGCGTAATCAGTGCTGCGAAGCAGAACGGAAACGGACTGTGGAGCGCTGATTAGTGAGAATGCAGACACGAGTAGCGATAAACCAGATGAGAATTCTGGTCGCCGTAAACCCAAGGTTTCCTGGGCCAGGTTCGTCCTCCCAGGGTTAGCCGGGAGCTAAGATGAGGCCGTAAGGCGTAATCGATGCACAGCAGGTTAAATATTCCTGCGCCCGGCAGGGTTAAGGCTGCGAGTGACGCATGGGAAGACATCAATTAGACAATCGAATGTCGAGCCTAGGGGCAACCCGAAGCGTATTGGTGGGTTCCTGTGCCGAGAAAAGCTTGCAGTTGTTCCCCTGCTGGCCCGTACCGTAAACCGACACAGGTGGGTGAGTGTAAGCGCACTCAGGCGCGCGAGAGAGACCTCTCTAAGGAACTCGGCACATTAGCCTCGTAACTTCGGGAGAAGAGGTGCCCACTTCGGTGGGTCTCAGTAAATTGCGTTTAGCGACTGTTTAACAAAAACACAGCACTCTGCAAAGTCGTCAAGACGACGTATAGGGTGTGACACGTGACCAATGCGGAAAGATCAAACTATTGGGTTAGCCGCAAGGCGAAGCTCGGTAGCCAAGTCCCCGTGAATGTCGGCCGTAACTATAACGGTCCTAAGGTAGCGAAATTCCTTGTCGGGTAAGTTCCGACCTGCACGAATCGTGTAACGACTGAACGACTGTCTCGGAGAGGATCTCGGCGAAACTGTAACGGCGGTG